>JAURJO010000082.1 GCA_030832235.1 Verrucomicrobiota bacterium | reverse complement strand
TCGTTCGCGCGCGAGACGATCGTCCTACCCTACAACGACCGCGCCGCCCTCGAGCAGGCCTTCGCCGCCCATCCGGGGCAGATCGCCGGCGTCATCATCGAGCCCTACTGCGGCAACGTCGGCTTCATCATGCCGGATCCCGGCTACCTCGCGTTCCTGCGGGAGATCACCCGCCGCGAGGGAACTGTGCTGATATTCGACGAGGTCATGACCGGATTCCGCATCGCCCGCGGTGGCGTGCAGGAGCGCGAGGGCATCACGCCCGACCTCACCTGTCTCGGGAAGATCATCGGCGGCGGACTGCCCGTCGGGGCGTTCGGCGGACGCGCCGACATCATGGATCACCTCGCCCCGCTCGGCCCGGTTTATCAGGCCGGCACGCTCAGCGGAAATCCCCTCGCGATGGCGGCGGGCATCGCGGGCCTCCGTTTGCTGGAGGAGACCAACCCATACGCACGTCTCGAGGCGCTCGGCACCCGTCTGCGCGAAGCGGTGGGCGCGGCGTGCCGGAAAAAAGGCCTTCCCGTGCAGGTGCCGCAGTGCGGCTCGATGTTCAGCATCTTCTTCACCGCCACTCCCGTGCGCGACTACGCGACCGCCCTGCAGGGGGACGCGAAACTATTCGCCCGATTCTTCCACGGTTGCCTCGAGCGCGGGGTCTACCTCGCGCCCAGCGCCTACGAGGCCGGTTTCATCAGCACGGCTCACGAGGGAGCTGACATCGACCGCGCGTGTATCGCGATGTCAGACGCGATCGCCGCGCTCTGAACCATGCGACTGTTCCGCCCGCTCGCCCTTTTGCTCGCCGCCCTGGTGGCACGCGCGGCGCCGCCGGCCGACGCTCCTCCGCTGCCGCTGGATGAATTGAAGGCCGGGGCGAAGGGGCAGGTCTGGACGGTCTTCCGCGGCACGGAGCCAGAACCTTTCGACGTGCTCGTTACCGGCGTCCTGCACAACGCCCTTGGTCCGGGAAAATCCTTGATCGTGTGCGAACTCACCGATCCGCGCGTGCAGAGCATGGGCGCGGTAGCCGGAATGAGCGGCAGCCCGCTCTACATCGACGGCAAACTCGCGGGCGCGCTCAGTTACCAGATCCAACGCTTCGAGACGGTGCGCCACGCCGGTTTCACGCCCGTCGCCGATCTCGAGGAGGTGAAGGCACGGGTCGCGCCGGGTCTCGCCGTAAACTCCGGTGGGGCATCCGGCACTCCCCTGGACTCCGCCTATCAGGCTCTCCAGCCGGTTTTCTCCCTCGGCGGGCTAAGTCCCGCCGTCGTTGAAGTCGTCGCGCCGCACCTCCGCGCCATCGGGCTTTCCGTGAGCGCGTTGGGTGGCAGCACGCAGTCCTCCGCGGGCGCTGCAACATCGTCCCCGCCGGCCCGTCCCGTCCCCGGCGGCGCGCTCGCGGTGGCGCTCACCACGGGCGACATCTCGCTCGCCGGCACGGGCACCGTTTCGCGCGTGCAGGGCGATCGCGTGACCGCCTTCGGCCATCCGCTCCTCGGCCTCGGTGAGGTAGCGCTGCCGATGTGCGCGACCGAAATCCTCACCATTCTTCCGTCACAGATGCAGTCGATGAAGATCGCCAACACCGGCCGCGTGATCGGCACGATCTCGCAGGACCGGCTTTCCGCGGTGTCGGGCACGCTCGGTGCCGGCCCCGCGATGATCGACGTGACCGTGACGCTGAAGCCCGCCAAGGGTGCGTCGCGCGACCTGAAGTTCGCGGTGCTGCGGCATCCGCAGCTCACCGCGGCCATTACGGCCACGGGCCTCACCCAGGCGATCCTCGGCTCCAACGACCACGGCTTCAACCATGGCTTCCGCGTGCGCGGCGAGATCAGCTTCTCGCCCAAGCAGGAGCTCAGTTACTCCACCGTGCATGCCGGACCACAGGGATTTGCGCAGGGCCTCGGCGAGTTCATCACCGGCCTCGCGGGAAACCTGCAGAACCCCTACGAGCGCACCTTCCCCTCGAAGGTTTCCTTCACCGTGGAACCGTTGGCGGAGAACCCAACCGTCGTGATCGAGCAATTCCGTCTCTCGCGTGCCCAGGCCGCGCCGGGCGAGCGTATTCAGGCGACGGTTTCGTGGCGCAATTGGCAGGGTACCACCGAGCGTGAGGTGATCGATCTGCCGCTGGATCCCGCGTGGTCCGGACGCCAGCTCGAGGTTATCCTCGCACCAGGCCGGATCCTCGACGAGCTGACCGGTCGCCCTCGGCTCATCGCCGCCGCCGAGCTCCGCAGTTTCGAGGCCTACCTCGCCGCGTTGCGTGACGATCGTCCATCCGACGGCGTCCACCTCGCGATCGTCCAGCGCTCCACCGTCTTCTCCGACCAGACAGCCGGCACGCCGGAAATTCCCGGCTCCATCGAGCGCATCGCTCGTTCCGCCGACGACGCCCGTTACCGGCGCCGCGAGGTGGTGCTCCCGCTCTGGGAGCGCCACCTGCTGCCGGGTCGGCTCGTGAACGCCGTCATCCGCCGCCCGCTCACCGTGTTGGAGTGAGCGGGACCGATCGACGCTTACTGCGTTTTCGCGGACTTCTTCTTCGCGCGGCCTTCGCCTCCGGCGGCGTTACCCAGCCACTCGGGCGGGATGCGCTCCGGCACCTTCAACTCCCGCCGCAGCCGGGAGAGTTCCTTCTCCAACTCGGCCTTGGTCGTAGCGTACGTCGGATCGCCGAGGACATTGCGAAGTTCGTTCGGGTCCTTCTCACGGTCGTAAAGCTCCCAGTAGTCGTCCGCCGTGCCGAAAAAGTGCACGAGTTTGTAGCGGTCGGTGATCACGCCGTAGTGCGGGCGCACGTGGTGCGGGCGCGGCCACTCAAAATACTGGTAATAAAACGAGGTCCGCCAATCGGCCGGACGCTGACCCGCCAGGATCGGACGCAGGCTCCGGCCCTGCATCTCGGCCGGCACCGGCACGCCGGCGGCGTCGAGGAAGGATTCCGCGAAATCCAAGTTCGAGACGATGTCCTTGCTCACCGTACCCGCGCGGCTGACGCCAGGCCAGCGCATGAGCAGCGGCGTGCGGGCCGACTCCTCGAAGATCCAGCGCTTGTCGAACCAGCCGTGTTCACCGAGGTAAAACCCCTGGTCGCTTGAGTAGACGACGATCGTGTTGTCGGCCAGGCCCTCCTTCTCGAGGTAATCCAGCACGCGGCCCACGCTTTCGTCCACCGCCCGCACGGTCGCGGTGTAGTCGTGCATGTAGCGTTGGTAGCGCCACCGGACGAGGTCCTTGCCGCTAAGATTCGCCGCGCGGAACTTCGCGTTACGCGGCTCGTAGTAGGCGTCCCACACCTTGCGCTGCTCCGGCGTCATGTTCGCCGGGGCATTCAGCTTGGCATCGAGCAACGTGAACGTCTTCTCAATGGTCATGTCCTGATCGCGGACGGCGATGCCGCGGTTGGCGTAGTCGTCGAACAGCGTTTCCGGCTCGGGATAAACGCGGTCCTTGTCCGCCCCCAGATGGCGCAGCGCGGGCGCCCACTCGCGGTGCGGGGCCTTGTGCTGGCACATGAGCAGGAAGGGCTTCGATTTGTCGCGATTCTTGAGCCAATCGAGCGACAGGTCGGTGACGATGTCGGTAACGTAGCCCGAGGTTTTCACCGGCTCGCCCATCCGGATCATCGGCGGGTTGTAGTACAGACCCTGGCCGGGCAGGACCTGCCAGAAATCGAAACCCGTGGGATCCGAGATCAGATGCCACTTGCCGACGATGGCCGTCTGGTAACCGGCCTTCTGGAGCAGCTTGGGGAATGTGACCTGGGAGCCGTCGAAACGGGAGTTCGAGTTGTTCACGAACCCGTTCAGGTGATTGTACTTTCCGGTGAGGACCACAGCGCGCGAGGGACCGCAGATCGAGTTCGGCACAAGGCAGCGGTCGAAACGCACACCCGTCTTGGCGATGCGGTCCAGATTGGGTGTCTCCAGCAATTTCCGTCCGTCTCCGTAGGCGCTGATCGCCTGGTAGGCGTGGTCATCGGAGAAAATGAAGACGATGTTCGGGGCGCGCGTCGCGGCGGCAGAGGCCAGCAGCGGCAGAAGCGACAGCAGCAACGGGAATCGGAGCAGGTTTTTCATCGGATTCGAGGGGTGTTGAAAAAGGCAGCCACGCCAGAACCGGCCGGCGTGGCTGCCAAGGAGACGAAGTAGGATGCGGGCCGTTACTTGCGCGCCGTGCTGGCGGCGAAGAACTGCTTCGCCTCGGAAACAAGGCGGTTCGGATCCTCGGCGAAGGCCTTGCTGTCGGTCTCGATCGCCATGACTCCGGACCACTTGGACTTTTTGATCTCGGCGAAAAGCCCTGCGTAGTTCGCCGCGCCTTTGCCGATCTCGGTGTCGACCGGGGTCTTTTTCCCGTCGGCCGCGGTCTGCACAGTCTTGTCCTTCAGGTGCATGTCGAACACCCGGTCGCCATACTCGCGGAATACCTTGGCGGCGTCGAAACCGGCTGCGGTGACCCACCCGATGTCGAGGCACACGCCGATGCGGCGGTCCCGCGCGGCGAGGACCTTCTTCACCGTCTCCGGATCGCCGTAGACGCTGCCGGTGCCGTGGTTGTGGATGGCGAGGCGGATGTCGTACTCCTTCACCAGCTGCTCGAGGTTGTCCCACTCCGCCTGGTTCTTCGGCTCCACGATGATGAGCTTGATGCCCACGAGTTTCGCGAACTCGAAGAGCTTTCGGTTTTCCTCCTTGTTCATGGAGGTGCCATTAACCCCGAAGGTGTAGGCGCGCAGTCCCTTGGCCTCGAGGATCGCCTTCTTGCGCAGCGTCTCCTCACGCGGTGCCTTCGGATCCATGTGTTTCCCGATCAGCTGGAGATGCGTGACGCCGTGTTTCACGGCGAAGGCCACCACTTGGTCGAAATCCATGTTGCGGCAGGTCCAGGTCTGCAGGCCGAGGACCGGGCCTTCCTGGGCCGGCGCCGCCACAGCGGAACCGGAAAAACAATGGGCGAGGGCAAACGCGCCAAGCGCGGCCAGACGGAGGAACGGGGTGCGGATCATAGGGTGCCGCGACCGTACGGCGCGCACGGGGTCTGGCAAGCCCGCGGCTTTTCGCGCTCGCGCGGAACCTATCGCGCTGGCTCGCTCGCCGATCATGGCATCTCGCTCCGCTTCCTCCCCTGTCGCGATCGTCACCGGCGCCGGTTCCGGCGTCGGGCGCGCCACCGCCCTCCGCTTCGCCGCCGCCGGCTGGCGTGTGGCACTACTCGGCCGTCGCGAACCGACGCTGCGCGAAACCATCCGCCTCGCCCCGGCCGCCACGCGCCGTCACTTCCTGCCGCTCGCCTGCGATCTCGGCGACGCCGCCGGTGTCCGTCGCGCCGCCGCGGAAGCGCTCGCCCGGTTTCGTCGGATCGACGTGCTCGTGAACGCGGCTGGAAACAACATCCCGCGCCGCTCGCTCGCCGAACTGACCCCCGCGGACTACTCGGCCGTGATGGACGCCAATCTCAACGGCGTGCTCACCCTCGTGCAGGCGGTGCTGCCTGCCATGCGCGCCGCCGGAGCCGGTACGATCGTGAACATCGGTTCCGAAGCCGGACGCCAGGCCTCCGCCAAGGCGGGCGCCGCGTACGTGCTTTCTAAATTCGGACTCACCGGGCTCACCCAAACGATCAACGCCGAGGAGCGCCCGCACGGCATCCGCGCGTGCTGCGTTTTCCCGGGTGACATCGACACGCCGATCCTCGCCAAACGCCCCGTGCTACCGCCACCCGAGGCGCGCGCCCGCATGCTGCAGGCGGAAGACGTCGCCGAATGCGTCTGGTTCGCCGCCTCCCTCCCCGCCCGCGCCACCGTCGAGGAAATCCTCGTGCGCCCCTCGCGCCCGTGGACGGGTTGATTTCCCATCCGCCCACTCTTCGTGGAGGCAGCAGCCCCGGCTGCGGCTCCCTCCCAAGTTGTTTCCGCGCGATCGGACCGGGATCTCCGAATCTACTCCGCCCTTCGCTGTCCCCGCTCGCTCCTGCTCACCGGCACTAAAAACGTGCGATTCTGATGACCCGCGTCCGGGCCACAGTGCCTCGAGATTGCGGCTCAACTTGATGCGCGATCGGGCTCGACCGAGGTGACCCGGAGCGGAGGCGCGCCGAGAATTCCTGCGGGTCACGTAAGACGCAAATCGCTCTACACCTGTCGGCGAGCGCTTGCTTTTCCCCACGCTTGCCTGACGTTTGCGTCAGAAATGTCTCATTTCCGCCGACTGCTGAAACTTTTCCTAGCGCCTTTCGCTGCGATAGTCCTGCCGGCGCAGGAGGCAAGGCTCCTGCCGGCGGAGGAATGGCGCCTTCCAGCACCGACCGATGGCAACTCGGCGGTCGTCTGGCACGGAGGCAGGCTGCTTGTCTTCACCTCGAACGGCGCCACCCCGAAGGTAAGTTATGCCGGTGCGACCGGAGAGGATTGGGAGACCCACGAGATCCGCTTCACCAACTTGCAGGACAAGACCGTCTGGTTCGAGGGAGCTTGGGTTGATCCGTCGGGAGCGATCCTCGCTTGGTACCATCACGAACCGTGGGGAATGTACGAGGACTCCCTCCTCACCGCGCCCAGCATCGGCGCGGCAATCTCTGAGGATGGCGGCCGGACGTTTACCGACCTCGGGTTAATCCTGACCTCGGGTGATCCGCTCGATGACGACTCCCAAAACGGCTATTTCACCGGAGGCCACGGCGATTTCTCCGTTATTCTCGATCAGGAAAGAAAATTTTTTTACTTCCTGTTCACCAACTACGGCGGCCCGACCCGGCGGCAGGGGGTGGTGATGGCCCGCCTTGCCTACGGGGACCGCTTCGAACCCGCGGAGAAAGTGCGCAAATACTTCGACGGGGAATGGGAGGAGCCTGGTCTCGGCGGCCGCGCCACTCCGGTGCTGCCCGCGGGCCGCTCCTGGCGATCCAAGGAACCGGATTCCTTTTGGGGCCCCTCAGTGCACTGGAACACCCATCTGCGCCGGTATGTCGTGCTACTCAATCGCACCAGCGGCGGGCCGGGCTGGGCGCAGGACGGCATCTACCTCGCGTACGTACGCGATCTCGCCGATGCGTCATCCTGGACGAAACCCGTGAAGCTTCTCGATGTGGAGGACATGCCCGGCCCCACTGAATTTTACGCGCAGGTGATCGGGCTAGAGCGCGAGGGCTCCGACACCTTGGCGGGGCGGGTCGCGCGCTTCTTTCTGCACGGCAGATCTAAATGGGAAATCGAGTTCCGCTTGACGACGACGCCGACCGAGCGCGACTCGCTCAAGCCGTCGCCGACCGATCCGGCGACGCCGCAGAAGTAGGCCGCGGACGGCCAAACAATCAGCTCTATTGTCCCGCCGCCCCTTTCGGCTCCGGCGATTTGAAAGGCACGTAATACTCCACGTAGCCGAGCATCATTTCGTCGTAGGTTTGGGGTCCCCAGCGGACTTCGCGTGACGGGTCGGGGTTGGCCGGATTGACCGCGCTGTTGTCGTACCAAGCCGTGTAAATCAGGCGGCTGCCGCGCGGAAGCGTGGGCGGCTGAGCGAACTCGTAGGGCAGCTGCCAGTTGAAATCGTAGCGCGGCACGTCGAGCAGCAGGCGGCGCGAGCCGTCGGGCAGCACCGTCTCGTAACGCGCCGCCTTTCCCCGCAGGTGCATATGAGGCATGAACCCGAGGATCGTCGCGTCAAAGGGCAACGTGATCGCGGCCGTCTCGGGGTGGTTGCCCGCGCCGGCCGGTATCCGCAGCCGCGGGTTTGCAATGCCAGCCACCTCGATGACGTGACGAGGCGGTTCCGACGCGAAAACCAACCCGAGGCGGGTGCGGTCGGACGTCGCTTTACCGTTTGGCGTGTAGTGCATCTGAAAGGTGACCGTCGCGCCCGCGGGAAGCTTCTTGGCGAAGCCCGGCGGAAAAACCGCGTGGGAATTGCCCGGCACATAAGCCGCGAAGAACCCGTCACGCTCCGACTCCCCTTCCCCGCGGGCGAGCCGCGCCCCCTTCGGATGCACCCTAACGATGATATGATGAACCACCTCGCGCGCCGTCGGCTGCAGTTCGTAGGCCTTCACCCATTTATCCTCCGCAAACGTCGTCTCCACCCGCAGCGTCTGGTAAGGCATCACGCCGTCGGCCTTAACCGCGACACTCCGTGGCAGCTCGACCACCGCATCGGGTCGCCCGATCAGCCAGCCGTCGGAAAAAACCCGAGGTAGCGGCGCGTCGGCCGGATCGCCCAGGAGGCGATCGCCCTCGAGCCAGGCGAGCAGGTCGGCCTTGTCCTCGGCCGAAAGCGAGCGGTCGTTGCGCCAATGCGAGGGTTCGCCGGCGGGACCGGGCGCCGCGAACCACGGCGGCATCGCACCGCGCGAAACCTGCCGCCGGATCATGCCGGCCCGCGAAACAACATCGTCGTAGGTGAGCAGGCTGAACGGCCCCACTCCACCCGGCCGATGGCACTCGACGCAGTTCGCCTGAAGCAGGCGCGAGATCCGCCCGTGGTAGGTCAGCGGGCCGGAGGCCACCGCCGCAGCCGTCGAACGCTCCCCCTCGAGCACGCAACCGGGGGCCTCGGTCGCGGCGATCAGAGGCATGCGGTCGGCGAGAATCATCTCCAAGGCATCGGCCAAAAATTTCCGGCGCGGCGTTTCCAGCGAATAGCCCAGCCCGTGCTGGTCATCCACCGCCCCTCGGAAGACCACCGTCCGCGCCGCATCGATTACGAACATTTCCGTCGACGTCTTCGCACCCAGAGCACGGGCGAAAACCCCCTCCACGTCGTGCACATACCGTCCGCTTAAACCGTGCTCCGCGATCATCGCGCGGATGTCGGTCACCGGATCCGCGGCCGTGGGATTGATGAATAGGAACGCGACGCCGCGCGGCCCGTACTCGCGCTCGAGCCTCGCGAGCGTGGGGGTGTATTTCCGCGCGAGCGGGCAACCCGTGCCGGTGAACGCGATCACGAGGGCCTTGGAGCCGGCGAATTCCGACAACCGACCCGCGCGTTTTTCGAGATCCTTGAACACGAGGTCCGCCACCCGGCGCCCGACACCCACATCACCCGGCTTCAACACGCGCGGGCCTTCGCGCGGAGACTCCAAGGGAGGCGGAAGCGCCGTCCCGACGGACTCGTTGGCGGAAGCCCGGGTGGAATCACCCTCCGGCGCACCCCGCCCGCGCTCCAGCCAGTTCATGAGCGTCTGCAGTTCCTCCCGAGTGATGTATCCGTCGCCGTCGCGATCGAGACGTCCGAACCACGAGGCGTTGCCCGTCTCGGCGGCGCTCAGCTTGCCATCGGCGTCGCGGTCCAGCCGGTCAAAACGCTCGACCAGCGTGCGCAATTGTTCCCGCGGCTCGGCGGCGGAAAGCGCGGAGAAAAGGGCCAGAATCGGAAGCAGCCTGACGACGTGGGCGCGCATGGTGGGGATAGACGCTTTAACGCATCCACTGGTTGCCGCCGCGCAAGCGGCGTTGCATCCGAAGATTCCGCGGTCAAACCCGCGGCTACACCCGAGCCGCTGCCATTCGAGTCCCTTCGTTTGCATTCGTGGTTCACCCGCTCCTGAGAGTCCAAGGGCTGGTACCGGACCAAAGGTACAACGGACCAAAGGACCAAGGGACTGGATCCGTGTTGATCCGCGTCCATCCTTGGTTGCCCCTTTGCGGAGCGATACGGGAGCGCGTCACGAACCCCATCGCTTGGAACAAAAGACCGGGGAGTTCGGAAAGGCTTACCGTCGCTTCCTCATCCGCAAACTCCGCGGTTAAATCCGAGTAGAAATTCTGGAGAGCCTACCAGCGTTTCAGGGTTCATGTCTCGATTGCCCAACGGAACGGTTGCCTCGCGGCGGGCACGGGCGTCTTTTTCCCCGATGCTCCGCCCCGCCCTCGCCTGCTGGCTCGCATGCGCCGTCGCGCTGGCTGACGCCGAAAAAGCCTCCGTGCTTCCGCTGCCGGAGTACCGCGCGCCCCGCGCCGCCACGCCGCCGCAAATCGACGGAAACCTAGATGAGGCGTCATGGGCCGCCGCCCCTTCGGCCGGTGACTTCGTGTTCACGTGGTACCAGTCGGGACGGAAGGAACAGACGCGCGCCAAATTACTCTGGGACGACGACTGTCTCTACCTGGCCGCAATCTGCGAAGACGCCCACATCACCGCCCGCCACAAGGAGCGCGACGGCAAGATTCCCGAGGACGACTGCCTTGAGATCATGCTCGCCCCCAACCCCGACACGCCGCGCGTCTACTTCAACATCGAGTTCAACGTCATCGGCGGGATCCTCGACAACTTCCGGCCCAACGGGCCCGACCGCCCGCGGGCACCGAAGTGGGACGCCGACGGCGTGCGCGTCGCCGGCAAGTGGTCGGGCACGCTCAACGACGATTCCGACACCGATCACCACTGGCAGGTCGAGGTCGCGATCCCATGGCGCAATTTCGCCGCGGTCGGTGCCACGGTGCCGCCGCGCCCCGGCACGGTGATGCGCATGAACCTCAACCGGCACGGAGGAAAAACCAACCCGCAGTACAGCCAGTGGGCGCAAGCCGACACTCCGAAGCCTTCGTTTCACACCCCCGACCGCTTCGGCCGGCTCATCCTTTCGCCGGAAATAGCCGAAGCGGGCCGCTGAGCTTCCGAATGCGAATGCTACGTCACATCCCGTTGCTGTTTGCCGCCGCCCTTACCGCGGCGGCGGCCGAGCCGCTGCGCGTGGCCTTGATCGCCCCGCCCACCGAGAGCGCCGCAATCGCCCCGCTGCGTATGACCCTCGAGACCAGCGGGCTGGTACGCAGCTCTGCTCCCGAGCAGGCGGAAGCGCTGCTGATCTTGCGCGGACCGGGACCTGCGGCCGCCCCGGAAGTCCGGCGCTTGATCGAAACCGGCCGCGCAACGGTCGTGATCGGCGCGGAGCCCGCAGCGTGGGGCGAGGCGGTCGGCTTCATCTCGGAACGCCTCGGAGCAAATCGCGGTGCGGTCTTCGCGGGCGGCACCCCACTGCGGGTCATAAACCTCTTCCCCCATCCCATCCTCACCGGCACGGAAAAGCTGGAAACCGACGAAGCGGTGCCGACCTGGACGAAACTCACAGACGATGCGCAGCTGATCGCGGAAGGCATCACGGGCGAGGAGACCACGCCGCTCGCGTGGGTGCGAAGCGTCGGAGCCAGCCGTATCTGCCACCTTGTACCCTCATCCTTGGCGCTGCTGAGCTCGCCGGACTATAGGCGAATGATCGCCCACGCGCTCCTGTGGACCGCGCGTCGTCCCATCCCCGGCTCACTACCCACGGTGCAGCGAACCTTCATGCCCGAATCGCACCCGGGCGCCTTCGCGATCACGTTTCCCGAAGGGGTGGGCGTTTGTCTCGATCCCGTCCGCGGCGGCGTGAACTTTGCCTGGGAAGGCGACTTCGTTGACCTGCGTCCGCGTTGGCTGACCAAGCAGGGCGCGCCCGCCCGGATCTTCGGCCCCGTATTCTATTCGGAAATACTCCCGCAGCCGCTCCGGGCCGGCGCGCCCGGAGCCGATTCCACCTGGCGTTTCAAGGGCTACGTCCTGCGCGACGGCGTCCCGGAATTTCGCTACGACGTCGCGGGCCGGGAGGTCGCCGAGACCCTGCACGCACTGCCGGACGGCTCGGGTTTCACACGCGCTTTCACAATCGCCGCGGGAAAACCACCGCTGTGGTTAACCCTTGAGAAACAGTCCAACGCGGAGGTGACCGTGGAGGGCGCCGCCCGGGATGGAAATACCGTCGCCTTCACATCCGCAGACTCCGGCGGCTTCAAAATCACCGTGCGCCGCCGCGGAGCGGTCGTTGCGCCATGATACGGATCCTGTCCGCCACGCTCGCGCTCGCCACCGCCGTTGCGCTGACGTTCCTCTCGCGTCTCGACGCCGCCGCGCCTGCAACGGGTCGCGTCACCGGCAGTGTGCGCCAGGCGGGCACCGACGCCGTCGTGCGGTTCGCGCAGGTTCGCCTCGAGGGGGCGGCGCTCACGGGCCGCGAAAACAACCAGATCATCCAGAAGATCGGTACGGACGGACGCTACCGTTTCGATGTACCAGCCGGCTCCTACGAGTTGTGGGCCTCCGCTCCCGACCACGAGGAAACGCTGAAGCGTGTGGAAGTCGCCGCCGGCGCCACCCTGCAGGTCGAACTTTCCCTACCGCCTCTGCAGGCCTCGCCGTACCGGGTCGAGACGGTTCCCCTCCCTCGCCAGATGGTCGGCGAGTTGTCGGGCGTGGCTTTTACCCCGAAGGGGACCTTGATCGTGACAACCCGTCGCGGCGAGGTGTGGACGCGCGCCGTGGAGGGAAACCGCTGGCAGCGCTTCGCCGCAGGACTCTACGAACCGTTCGGCGTCGTCGCGCCCGCTGAAAACGAGATCCTCGTGATCCAGCGTCCCGAAATCACGCGTCTACGCGACCGCGACGGCGACGGCGTGGCGGAGGAATTTGAAACTGTGGCCGACGATTGGGGCATCACCGGCAGCTACCATGAGTTTTCCTACGGACTCGCCCGTGACCGCGCCGGAAATCTTTACGCCTCCTCCGGCCTTTGCTCGTTCGGCCGTGGCGTGGAGTTGCCGTGGGTGCGCGGTCCGCTCCAAACCGCCCAGTACCTGCCCTGGCCTGGTCCCGGCGCCGTGCCCGACGGCCACCGCTCCGTGGCTCTCTACCAAGGCTGGGCTTTCCGCGTTTCTCCGGAAGGCCGCTTCGAGACGTTCGCGTCGGGTTTCCGCCAGCCACTCGGCGTCGGCGTCAGCCCGGACGACGAGTTGTTCCTCAGTGATTGCGCGGGAGCGTGGGTGCCGACGTCCACCTTCACGCACGTCGAGCGCGGCGGGTTTTACGGACATGCCGACAGCCTGAAGTGGCACCCCGAGTTCAAGGACCGTCACCTCAGCCACGCCGAGATCACCGCTCTCCGGCGGCCCCCGAGCGTTTACCTCCCTCGCGGCGTGCTGGGCACCTCGCCCGGCCAGCCCACGTGGGACACGACCGGTGGTCGCTTCGGTCCGTTCGGCGGACAAGTCTTCATGGGCGACGTCTCTGCCATCCTCGCGCGCATCGATCTCGAACGCGTCGCCGGCGCTTGGCAGGGCGCGGCGTTCCCGTTCCTGCGGGGCGGCGGCTTACGCCTCGGCGGCATGCACCAAGCCTTCGGCCCCGACGGCGCGCTCTACCTCGCGCAAACCGTGCGCGGCTGGATGCCGACCGGCGGCAACGAGGGTCTGCAGCGCATTGTTTGGAACGGCGCCGACCCGGTCGAGGTGCGCACCCTGCGCCTTTCCCCGCGCGGCTTCACCCTGGGGTTCACCGTCCCGATGGGCGCGACCGCCGGAACCCCCGACCATTACCGCGTGCAGCGTTTCCGTTACCTGCACCACCCGATCGACGGCTCGCTGCGCGTGGACAATGTCGAGGTCCCGGTGACGTCCATCCGTCTCGGCGACGACGGCCGCACGGTCGAACTTGAGTTGCTCGAATTGCAACCTGGGCATGTGCACGAGCTGACCGTGGACGCCGCCGTCACGGATCGCACGGGTCGACCGCTGCTGAACCGCGTCGCCTACTACAACGTGAACCGCCTGCTCTCCGGAGAGACCCAGCCGGGGCCCACCCGGCTTGCCGTGGCCCGGCCCGCAGCGCTGCGCCCCGGCGATGCCCGCGCGGGAGCCGAGGTTTACCGTCAGAACTGCCTTGTCTGCCACCAGGCGGACGGCCGCGGATCACGCGAGGCCGGCACTCCGGATTACACCCTCGCTGGCGGCATCCGCGCCAAGTCCGACGCGGAGTTGATCCGCATCGTGACCGACGGCCGCGCACCGGCGCCTCCCGCCGTGAACCCGATGCCCCCGTGGGGCAACGTGCTCACGGAACAATCAATCCATGACGTCGTCGCCTACCTGCGGACGACCTTCAGCGCGGCAGGGCGTTGAGCCACGGCTCGTAACCACCGAGCTCGGAATGCCGCCGCGGCGGCAGATAGCCGGAAAAAGAGTGATTGAGCTCGATCAGAAACGAGCGCGCGAACGGGCTGCGCTTCTTGAATTCGCGTCCCGTTTCCGCGAACGCCTCGCCCGGCATCGCGCCAATCGCGAGGCTCACGGCGGCGGGATGGCGAGCCGCGTGCATCCGGCATCTAGCACGAGGCAGCGGGTATAAAGCTCGTCGTGCACCTCCTGCGAGGGAACGGGGCGAACCCGCCGATGATCGGTGTACCCGGCGGCGCGGTGATATTGGTCTTCGCTGCGCCCGCGCGCAGCGGCGCATCCGGCTGGGCCGCCGCCAGCGCGGAACCAAGCAGGCAGGTGAGGAAGAGGAAGCAGACCGGGGCAATTCGCCTCATGCCCTCGGCAAAATACCCACCTTCCGCTGCACTCACGTCAGAGCGGCGCGATCGAACCCGTCTCAGCGGGAATGCAAGTGCGCGAACGCCGCGGGGCGGAAGGATTCCGCCGGCGCCCGCAGCGGCGTCATCTGGCCGCGCCGCGGACCGTCGTCTGCTCCCCGAACTTCAAGTCAAACGGACCGCGGCGGCCTGGGCGCGCAGGCAGAGTTCGGCGGCCTTGAACGTGTGCTCCTGTGTCATCGCCTTCTCGGTGCGATTCAGGCAATCGAGGATGAACTCGCCGAAGAAACGGTAGCCCACGCGACCCGCGACGTTTACCTGGTACTCGCCTTTGCCATCAACGATGAAGACCTGGTTGCCGGTGCGATCGCGCGTGAGGTCGACATATTTCCGCAGCTCGAGGTAGCCCCTGGTGCCGAGGATGAACGTGCGCCCGTCGCCCCAATTGCTCAGCCCGCCGGGGGTGAACCAGTCCACGCGGATCTGATTGGTAGCACCGTTATCACCCACGAAGGACGCCTCGCCGAAGTCCTCCAACTCCGGCGTATCCGGGTTCGCGAAGTTACCCACCGCGGCGTGCGTGACACGCGCGTCACGCGCCCCGGCGTAGGTGAGGAACTGTTCGCATTGGTGGCTCCCGATGTCGCACAGGATGCCCCCGTAACGCGCCTTCTCGAAAAACCACTGCGGACGTGTCGGCTTGTTCAAGCGATGGGGACCAAGCCCGAGCACCTGCACCACACGACCGACCACACCGTCGCGCACCAATTGGGTCGCGAACATCCCCGCCTCGGAGTGCAGCCGCTCGCTGTAGTAGACGAAATACTTGCGCCCCGTGCGCTTCACCGCGGCGCGGGCCTGATCCAGTTGCGCGAGCGTCGTGAAGGGCGTCTTGTCCGTGAAGTAATCCTTACCCGCGTCCATCACCCGCAGACCAATCGCCGCGCGCTCCGAGGGCACCGCGGCCGCGGTCACCAGCTTCACCACCGGGTCGGCGAGGATCTCGTCGAGGGACCGGGCGACCCTCACCCCCGGATATTTCGCGAGGAACGGGGCGTGCTTCGCGGCATCGGGCTCGAATATCCATTTCAACGTGCCGCCCGCCTCGGCCAGCGCCGAGCATTGGCCCGAGATGTGGCCATGGTCGAAATACGCGGCGGCAAAGACAAATTCGCCCGGCTTGACCACCGGGAGCGGCTTGGGAGCCGGAGCGTAGGGACCGGGTCCGGCGGACGGACGCTCGGCGGCGCCGGCACGAGAAACGGCGAAAGCGGCCGCGGCGGCGGCCGGGGAGTGCGCGAGGAAGCTGCGACGGTTCATGGCAAATTGGATTTGGGAGAATCTTGGGATTCGGGGTGCGGCCATCAACTTAACGTGCCGAAACTGCGTACAGGTGCGTCATCGTCGCAACATAGAGGGTGCCGTTGGCGGCGACGGGCGTGGCGCTCACACCCGCCCCGAGACTTACCTCCGCCAACAGACGCTTTTCACGCGAAGCGGTGAAGGTCAGGAATTCCCCGCGGCGGGTCGCGAAGTAAACCTTACCGTCGGCCACCAGCGGGGTCGCCCACGACTCCCCCTTCACGTCATGCGTCCAGATCCCGGCCCCCGTCGCCGCATCGACGCAGTGGAGCCGCTTCCCGGTGTCCGCGATGAACACCATGCCGTCGTGCACGACCGGGCTGCTCATCACGTGCTGCACGAGAGGATAAGACCAAATCTCGCGCGGCGTCCCGCCCGCGGCGGCCGGCGGTTCAAAAACCTTCAGCCAAGCCTCATTCTTCCCCCACCACAGGTCGCCGCCCATCGCGACGTGCACGCGCCCGCCGTGGATCACGGGCAGTCCCTTTATGTTGCTGGGGCTCTCGCGGCGGTTCGTCGTGAAACGGTGGACCTGCGACTTTGGTCCGTTCGGATCTCCGTCATACTGCCAGAGCTTCCGCAGCTTACGCACCTCGCCCGCCGACGGCACCGAACCAACCGGCTCGAAGCCGTAGACCACGCCATCTCCACCGCCGAAGACGATCGTTTCACGATCCCCTTCGCGGAAAACCGAGGGCGCGGACCAGGTGCAGTGGAAAATCCGCGGGCCGATGTGCTCGTCATCCACGGCCACGAGTCGGCCGGTGGCGCGCTCGAGCACGATCAGACTCGGCGCGTCGGGCGATTCGATCTCACGGTGCGTGTCGCCCACGCCGTTGGAGGTATTCACGTAAAGAAACGGCCCGTGGGCCAGGATCGAGGCGTACGCCGAGTCGTGCTGCCGAACCTTTAGGGTTCCGACCATGTCGAACAGCCAGAGGATATCGGCGTCGGTCGGCCCGACCGCCACCGCCTCCTGGCCGGTAGGCGTCTGATGCCTGGCTTCGTCGAGATACGGGCCCTGATTACCATCGGCCATGCCCTTGGGATCGAGGCAGGCGACCTCGCCCCGGTTCGTCACGATGTAGACGAGGCCGTCGACGACCGTCGCGGGAGAGCAGATGCCCATGAAGGGCCAATCCCAGAACTTGCTCGTCGTGATCTTGGGCGCGACCAGCTGCCAGTTCAGTTCGCCGGTCCGTTCGTCGAGGCAGAGGAGTACCCCGCGATCACCCTCGTGGCGCGGATCGCGCGGCACGCGGTTGTTCGTGCCAAGGTAGACGCGCCCGTCGGCGATCACTGGCGTCGAGTGCGTGTCGCTACCCAGCCGCGCGGTCCAACGGATGTTTTCGCCGGTCTTGGGATCAAACGACACCGGCAGCCCGCGCTCCGCGGAGACCATGTTGCGGGTGAAGCGCTCGCCCCATTGCGGCCGGTCCTCCGCGACGAGCGGAACGGACAAAAGGGCGAGGACGAGCGTGGCGACGGGGAAAGCGCGACGGGCAGACATGGAGTTCATTTCGGACGTCGGCCACCGCGGCGCAACCGCATTGAGCAAGACGTGAGAGACGCGGGAGATTTGGGAGACTGGGGAAACCGGGCAAGAAAGTGACCCTCAGATGGTCTCGCGCGGCTCAAGTGCGCCCTCTTTGGAAAAACCTTCCGCCTTCATGAGCTCCGCACAGTCCGCGGCGGGCTCGCCCGCCGAAGCCTTGGCGCAGGTGGGCGGCCGCGGCTGCACAGGATGTCTTTCTTCCGGAGGTCCTGGACCGGCTTTCGTCAAGAAACGAGTGCGATGTAGCCGAGGGCGTTTACCCGCCACAGGCGGGTTCCCTCGGATCTAACGAGATTCTTTCCGCCAATACCACTCACTCCATCTTGCTTTCCCTCATCCCACCCAGCGCGGCCGAGCCGCGCTGGGATTTCCGCGGGCTAACCCGCCCGGTTTCGTGAACTTCGCGTTTTTCGTGGTTACCCCAGCCCCGCGATCGCGGGCTACACTTTCGACGGGGCCGGCACCTCGAAGCCGGGCGCGTTGGCGTCTTTCAGCAGCGCATTAGCCTCGGCGGCGTACTCGCCGGTGTGGCGCTCGGCGGCGGGATCGAAGGTGAGCCACGGGCCGACGATGTACTCGGCGCCGTTCTCCGGCACACCCGCGCCACCACGCATCATCTCGTGCAACTTCAGGAAGTGTTCCGCGGCTGCGGCGTTGTCGCCGAAGCGCGCGGCCTTGGCGTTGAACGGCACCTTCTTCCCGAGACGATAGGAGTTGTTCATCAGGTGCCCGAGCACGCTGGCGTAGTGCGCCTCCTCGGCATTCCCGTTGGCCATCTCGGGTTTCCCCGCGCGGCACGCGGCGATGAATGAGCCCCAATTCCCTCCCGGGGTGACGTTGCCCGGCGGGAGGTTGAGTTTCTCCCCCTTGGAACTGCCCTTCGCGAAGTAGGTGCCGTCGATGATCTTCCCGCCGTCGTCGAAGTAATACTCGTTCTTCACCTGATGCACGTAGCCCGGGTGGTTCACGTTGCGGACGTTGAAGAACACCTGCTGGCCGTTCGGATACTCAGCCAAGGCGAACATCGTGTTGGGCGTCTCGCCCTGATCGTTCCACTTGAAGCGGCCGCCGAGGGCCATCACGCGCACCGGATTGGTGAGCTTGGTGTCGAGCGCCCAGCGCGCGACGTCGAGCTGGTGCGTGCCCTGGTTGTTCATGTCGCCGTTCCCGGTCGCCCAGAACCAGTGCCAGTTGTAATGCACGAGGTTCGCGTGGAAATCAGTCTTCGCCGGTCCGCGCCACAGGTTCCAATCGAGGCCCTCCGGCGCCGCGCCGGCTGGCTTGAAGCCGATCGTGTCGCGCGGCTTGCAGCAGTAGCCGTAGGAAACCTTCAGGCGCCCGAACTTGCCGGCCTGGATCGCGGCGTGCAGTCCCGCGAGCTTGGCGTCGCTGCGCCGCTGCGTGCCGTGCTGGATCACGACGCCGTACTTGCGCTGCGCGGCTACCACCACCCTGCCCTCCGCCACGTCGTGGCTCATCGGCTTCTCGACGTAGACATGCTTTCCGGCCTGCGCGGCCCAGATCGTCATGAGGGAGTGCCAATGATTCGGCGCCGCGATCGAGATGGCGTCGAGCGTCGGGTCCTCCAGCGCCTTGCGCACATCGCGCACGCCCTTGGTCGTGTACTTGCCGGCCGTCTTCTCGGCCAGGGACTTGAGCGTGCGGTCGAGGACCTTCTGGTCGGGATCGATCAGGTAGGCGATCTCCACGTTGGGCTGCTCGAGCCAGCCTGCGATGTGGCTCTTGCCGCGACCGTTGA
>JAURJO010000081.1 GCA_030832235.1 Verrucomicrobiota bacterium | reverse complement strand
CGCTGATCACTCTGGCCGCCGCGATGGCGGCGCTCGCCGTGAAGTGGGGCCAGCCTTTCTCCCCGTTGCTGATGGCGCTCGAAGGACTCGCGGTCAGTTTTGCGTGGCGCCGCGGACGGAACCCCCTGTTGGCCGATTTAGCGTTTTGGGCCCTGATCGGCACGCCGCTCTCCTGGTTCATTTACCACCACGTCATTCACATACCCCAGCCCTCGCTCGACCAGGCGCTCTGGGTGCAGCCGATCAACGGCGTGATGGCGGTCTGGATCGCGTTCCTCGTGTTGGACCAAGCCTCCGTCCCGGGAACCGGAAGTTTTCGCCGCCCGGAACGGAGCTTTCGCACGGTGCTGCTCCAGCGTTACATCGCGTTTGGCACATTCCCGGTCGTGGTCGCCACGCTCATCGCGGTGGGCAGCTTTGAAAAACGCTCTGTCGAGGAGGCCGGAGGCAACCTCCAGGCATCGGCCAACTCTCTTGCGGAGGCCGTGGAACGGCGGATCGCCGGAGCAAGGGTGAACCTGCGCAACCTTACCAACCAGCTGCAAAAAATCGAGGGACCGGTCGAATCCGCGGAGCTCCAGCGTTCCTTGGATAATCTCCTCTCCCGCTCCGGGCAATTCCGCCTTCTGCTCGCGGGCGACACGAACGGCCGTGTCATCGTGTCGGCACCTCCAATCCGACAATTGGCGTATGCGGGGCGACCGGAGCCGCGCCCCGTGACGAGCCCTCGATTTCTTAACGAGGCGGTAAAATCGCGCCGCATCGAGGTATCCGGCTTGTTCCGCAGCCAGATTTTTCCCGGGGAACCACTCACCGTGCTAACCGCGCCCTTGCTTGACGCCCGTGGACAAGTAATCGGGTTCATTGAGGGGTGGATACCCCTATCAACCCTGGAAGACACCCTTCGCGGCGGCGCTGATGGCACCGGTCTCCGCGCCCTGCTCACTAATAGGGAAAGGGTGGTGATCGCGCAGGTCGGTTTCGGGCGGAGCCCATTGGAGAAACTGGAACCTTCACCGCTCACGCGCACGTTGAGTGCTCCACAAAAGAAGCCTCTCCGGCTTACCCTCGAAAAGGACGACGGGCGCGTTTCGTTTCTGTCGGCCCAGGCTCGGATCACGGGTCTCGAGTGGACGGTAACCCTCCAGCGCGAGTGGCGGGACGTGATTCGCCCGGTCATCGACGCCTACGCCTGGTCACTTCTAATCATCATCACGACGCTCGTCGTCGCCTCATTCTTCGCGACTTGGTCGCTCCGCGACCTCCTGCACGCCTGGCGGGACCTGATTACCTTCTCGCGTGCCCCGACGGTGCAGGCGGTCGCGCTACGAAATTCGGCCGCACTCCGGCTGCCAGTCGAGTTCAGCGAACTGATCCGGAACCTCACCAAGATGGCGGAGCGCCTGGAGACCGAACGCCTAGGTCGCGAGGATCTTCTCGCCCAGCTCGAGTCCCGCGTTCGGGAAAGAACCTCGGAGCTCGAGCAAGCCGTCGCGCTCGCCCAGTCGGCGGACCGAGCCAAGGGCGCCTTCCTTGCCACGGTCAGCCACGAGCTGCGCACGCCGCTCACGGCCATCGTCACCGCGGTCCGACTGCTCCGGATGATGCCGACCACACGCACCGATTCGGAAACCCGCACCCTCGCCACGCTGGAGAATTCCAGCCGCGCGCTGATGTCGGTCATTTCAGACGTCCTGGACTATTCGCGACTCGAAGCCGGCGCGGTCCGCATGGAGGAGGCGTCGTTTCAACCGGCGGCGTTGGCCACGGAGGTGGCCAGCATCCTCGCACCGGAGGTCCTGCGAAATGGGGTGGATCTCCGCGCCCGCCAGGATCACCCGGCGCTGCTTTCATGGTCCGCGGACGTGAAACGCCTGAAGCAGGTGCTGATCAATCTGGCGGGCAACGCGGTTAAGTTCGCGCCGGCCGGACGGGTCGAGATCATCTCGTGGACCACCGAAAACCCGCGGCAATTGTGGTTCGCGGTGGCGGACAACGGCCCGGGCATCCCAGCCGATCGGCTCGAGACCATTTTCGAGCCGTTTGTTCAATTGGAGACCAAACAGGTGCAGTCGCAGGCCGGCACCGGGCTGGGGCTCAGCATTTCACGCCGGCTGGTGGAGTTGATGGGTGGCAAGCTCCGCGCCGTCGACACCAGGGGACGCGGCGCGCGGTTCGAGTTCTGGCTGCCGGAGGCGCCACCTCCCCCGACTCCCTCGAGCACGCCGTTTCCGCCGCCCGCCTAATAAGACCAGGTCGTGGTGAAGCGGAACTCCCGGGGAGTCACGAGATCGTAACGACTGTAGGCGACCCCGCGGCCGCCCGGCAGGACGAAACCGTCGGGCGCCGAAGCCGAGGTGGCGAAACGCGCCGGGATGATGTCCGTGCGGTCGAGGACGTTCGCCACGTTGAGCTGGAAGCGCACGCGTCCGGGCAACCGCGCGAATCGCCGGGTGTAGCCCAACATGAGATCGGCGGCGGTGATGATGCTCCCGCGAATCTCCCGGCCCTGGGAACTTTCCCCGATCACGTTGCCGCTGCGCCAACGCCAGCCGGCGCCTGTCGTGAGACCGGCGAGGCGGCCCTCGCGGAAATCATAGGCGGTGAAGAGACTCACCTTGTGCGGCCGCACCCCCCAACGTTTCTGCTGCGCCTCTTTCTCCGCGTTGAGGGTGTCGACCAGGTCGAAGATCTCGCGCGCGACGGGCACGCCGGAGCTGGTGGTCAGCGAGCCGATCGCGGCCGAGGGATGCAGGCGCGAAAGCTCGATCCACTTCGCGACCGCGCCCCCTGCGAGGTAGGCGGCCGGATCAACGACGTACTGACCCGCGGCGTTCTGCGACACGCCCTGCACCAGCACGACACTGTCAGCCTGCTTGAAACCGTACCAGTTGATGGCCTCGCTCGCGAGACCCACGCGGCCCGAGTCGGTGTACGAGTAGTTCGCCACCAGTCTCCACCCGCGCGTGAGGTTGGCCGTGATCCGCGCCTCGAGCCCGCGCGCGTCGAAATCGTTCGAGATCGCGTTGACGGGCGGCGCGTAGGCCTTGCGCACCGGATCCCATTGCGCGGCGGTGAACGGCAAACCGGCGCCGACCAGCGCGCCACCGAACGCCTCCATCACGCGCACGTTGGTGTCGCGCAGAACGCCGGCGACCGGCGCGGTCACGCGGCCGCGCTCGCTGCCTTCGAAGTAGACGAAGCGACCGTTCAAACGGCCTTCCAGCAGGTCGAGCCCGATGCCGTAATCCAGTCCGCGGCCCTTCGAGAGCGGTGCGAGGTTGCCCTCGGGGAACGTCGTCCGCGCGAGGGGCGGCACGCCGACGTTGGAGGAGCGGTTGGCGATGAAGGAAAGCCACGACGTGGCGTGCCACACGACACCGGCCGAGCGCGTGCGGCCGAGCATGCGGTTCACGTTGCCTCGGGCGGGATCGCCATCGACGACATCGCCGCGCACCGGATCGTTGAAGTAGCCGAGCTGCGTGTTACGCACCCGGTCCTCACGCAGCCCTAGCGTCGTGACGAGCCGGCCGGAGAACAGGAAGCTCTGCGCCGCCGCCATCGATGATCCGATCCGCTGCATCATGCCGCCGTTGTCGGCGCCCCCCGACGCGACGTTGGCGTAGGCGGTCTGGAATGAGCGGCCGTCGAAATTGATCGTCGAGGGAAGCCGCCGCCAGTCGCCGGCCCGGTAGGTCGCGTAATTACCCTCGGTGAGGTAATTGCGGACGATGACACGGTTGTTCACGCCCGCCGGGTCCGTGCCGAAAGGCCGGCCGGCCAGCACGAGCCACGAGTTGGCGCGGGCGTCGGTCACCTCGCCGAGCGAGTAGGCCGCCGCAAGGCGGTGCCGACCGAGCCACGCCCGACGTGGCTCGAGCGACCACGAGGCGGAGAGGCGCGTCTCGCGGGTCTCGCCGAAGTGGATGTCGCGGGTCCAGGTGCCGTCGAAATACATGCGACCCGCGTAGGGGTTGGCGGGGCCTCCGATGCCGAGGGTTAGGTTCGGATCCCCGCGCAGCGGCGGGCTGTTGCCGTTCATCAGGTTCACCTCGGCGCGCGTGCGCTGGTAATTCTGCGCCAGATTGATGATCAGCTGCCGCACCGGCTGCCAGTCGACGGTGATGGTGTGGTTGGAAAGCGTCTGGTCGCGGTACATGCCGGGCCCGACGGCGTTCCCGTTCAACGGGAAGACCTTCGGGTCGAGAATGCGGAGCGCCGACGCGGTGACACCGCGCGTTCCGTCGGGCGCACGCACCGCGGCGGAATTGTAGCTGCCGGTGATGAAGGTGCCGATCGCATCGAAGATCGTGCCGTCGTTCTCGATGTACACCGCACGGCGGTTGAGCCCGCCCTTGGTGCCGTCGCGTCCCGTCACACCCAGCGCCTGCATCGCGACGGTCGGTGCGACCAGGCCCGGCGCGAAAGTCACCGCGGAGCGGCCGAACGCCTCGCGGTTGTCGTACCACGCGAGCACCTGGTCGGTGTCGGAAAACGAGCGGACGACCGCGGACTTGTCGCGGCCGGTCTCGCCCATGGCAGTGACGGTGAGGGCGCGTGAGGGCCGCCACGTGACCGACGCGAAACCGCGCCGCTTGTCCTGGAAGTCGAACGCGCGCCAACCGCCGTTTTCCTGGTGCAGACCCGCGAACGACAGCGCCAGCCGGTCCTTCAGCAGCACGCGGTTGGCGTCGATCTCGAGCCGGTTTCGCCCCCACGAGCCGACGCCGTGACGTACCGACGCCGTGTTGCGGTGGGTCTCCGCGATCTTCGAGGTCTGGTTCAGCAAGCCGCCGGGCGAGCCGATGCCGAACAGGATGCTGTTCGGGCCGCGCGCGTCCTCGAAACGGCCGACGCGGTAGGGATCCGGCGGCGTGATGCTCGCGAAATAGTCCACCCCGAGGCTCGCGATCAGCCCGCGGCTCTGCACGCCGGCCGTGAGCGCGTGACCGCCGATGATGCGGTTCTGCTCCGAGCTGGCGCCCTGCGAGTTGGTGTCCATCTCGCCGTTCACCGTGTACTCCATGAGTTCGCGAAGGTCGGTGATCGCGAGGTCGTTGAGGAACTCAGGCGTGAAGACCGAGACCGAGCTCGCGGTGTCGCGCAGGCGGGTGTTCAGGCGGCTGCCGGCGAGGGTGTTCTCCGCCGCGTAGCCGACGTCGCCGCTGGTGTTCACCGTGAACGGGCTGAGCTCGACCACGGCGTCCTTCCGTTCTTCGGCGGGCGGCGTGGCCGCGATGGCGGTGATCGGGAGAAGCAACGCGGTGGCGAGGGTCGGAAAAACCCGGGGGTTTGACGGGGACATGGCGAGGGGTACGCGACGCCGCCGGGCGGGAGCCCGGCCGGGGAAAGCGACGCGAGTGGAACGAGGCGTGTCCGCGTCACGCGGGGGCGTCAATCCCCGCGCCGCGAGCCACCTTAAAAGTCCTCGCCGGGCGCCGCGAATTCCCCTTCCTCGCGCGCATGATCCTCCCGCGCCGCTTCCGGCCCGTCCTCCTCGCCTGCCTCGCCGGCGCCTCTGTGGCGCTGGCTGCCAACGCGAAGCGATCGGCGCCCACGCGGCCCGATGACGGCATTCCCGACGCCACCGCGTTCAAGGGCGCGATCGTGGTCGACGCCGCGACGGGCGCCGTGCTGATCGAGGACCGCGCCGACTATTCCGGCCCGCCGGCCAGCGTCACAAAGCTGATGACGTTCCTCATCGTGCACGAGAAGATCGCCCGCGGGGAACTCACGCTCGAAACCCCGGTGACGGCAACCGCCGAGGCCGCCCGGACCGGCGGCTCGCAGGTGTACCTCGCCGAAAAGGAGGTCTTCCCCGTCGAGGACCTGCTGCACGCGCTGATGATCGCGTCCGCCAACGACGCCGCGACCGCGCTCGCCGTCCACTGCGCCGGATCACGCGCGGCCTTCGTGGAATTGATGAACGCCCGCGCCAAGTCGCTCGGCATGAACCACACCACATTCCGCTCGCCCCACGGTTTGCCGCCCTCGAGCCGCCGGATCGAGGACGGCGACATCACGACCCCGCGCGACCTCGCGACCCTTTCGCTGCACCTCCTCAAGGCCACCGACATCATTCGTTACACCTCGGTGAAGCGCCGCACGTTCCGCCCCGGGCCGAAGCGCATCGAGATGGACAATCACAATCACTTGCTCGGCAAGGTGGCGGGCGTCGACGGCCTCAAGACCGGCTTCACGCGCGGCGCCGGTTTCTGCCTCGCCGCCACCGCGCTGCGCAATGGCCGTCGCGTGCTCGCGGTGACGATGGGTTCACCCGACAGCAAGACCCGCGACATCAAGATCGCCGAACTCCTCGAGCGCGGCTTCGCGAAGCAACCGGCCGGCCCGCTGTTCCAGCCCGCCGCGGATTCGCCGGTCGCCCCCGCCCCGCGCAACACGACGCCCCCTCCCCCGCCCGCCGCCACGGCGGCGAAGCCCGCGCCGAAGGCCGACCCGGCGTCCGAGACGACCGTGAAGTTCTCAATGCCCGGCAAGCGGTAGGACCCCGGACCAAGGCGCTGCCGAAAGAACATCTGAAAGGATGCGTGCGTTTCTTCCCCTTCAAACAGGAGGATACGGAGTTAACTGGGCGCGACGCGGAGCGGAGCACATCGGCTCCCGGATCTATGTGAGCCCGAAGAACTCCACCCGAAAATCGTGTTTCTTAGGTGCGATTTCCTTCGGGCGAGTCCCCAGCGCATTCATCTGCGCGACCTGAGAAGTCTGCCGTTTAACTTCCCGGTCTTCGGAACCGCCTTCGGCCGTCGCGTCGCCGGAAT
>JAURJO010000080.1 GCA_030832235.1 Verrucomicrobiota bacterium | reverse complement strand
AGGAGCGCGCCTTGCTCCCCGCCGGTGGCGGCGCGGAGCCCGATCGCGGTGTATCCCTTGGCGGTGATAACGCGCCCCTGCGGGGTGCGTTGGAGGTAACCTTCCTGGATCAGGAACGGTTCATGCACCTCCTCGAGTGTCTCCGCCTCCTCGGCGACGGCCACGGCGATCGTGCTCATGCCAACGGGGCCGCCGCGGTAATTCTCGGCGATCACGCGCAGCATGCGCTTGTCCATCTCGTCGAGTCCCGCGGCATCGATTTCGAGCAATTCGAGCGCGCGCGCGGCGACCGGCTTGGTCACCTCGCCGCCGGCCCGCTCGAGCGCGTAGTCGCGGACGAAGTTGATGAGGTTGTTGGCGATTCGCGGCGTGCCGCGGCAACGGCGCGCGATCTCGCCCGCGCCGGCCTCGTCGATCGTCACCTTCAGCAGTCCGCAGCTGCGGCGGACGATCTGCTGCAGCGTCGCGTGGTCATAATATTCCAGGCGCGTCTGGAGCGTGAAACGGGAGCGGAGCGGGGCGGTGAGCAGCCCGCTGCGGGTGGTGGCGCCGACCAGCGTGAACCGCGGCAGGGTGAGGCGCACGCTGCGGGCGTTCGGCCCCTGGTCGATCATGATGTCGAGGCGGAAGTCCTCCATCGCGGAGTAGAGGTACTCCTCGACCGTCTTCGGGATGCGGTGGATCTCGTCGATGAAGAGGATGTCGCCTTCCTCGAGATTGGTGAGGAGTCCCGCGAGGTCGCCGGCCTTCTCGATCACAGGACCCGAGGTGACGCGCACGTTGCGCCCGAGTTCCTGGCCGAGGATGAAGGCGAGCGTGGTCTTGCCGAGCCCGGGCGGTCCGGAAAGCAGCACGTGGTTGAGCGGTTCGCCGCGGCGGCGTGCGGCGCCAACCATGACCTGCAGGCGCTCCACCGTCTTGGGCTGGCCGGTGAAATCGCCGAACGACAGGGGGCGGAGCGCGGCCTCCGCCGGCGAGACCGGCGCGGAAAGCGTGTTGGAGATGTAGCCGAGGCCGGTGGCGGCGGCGGGCGCCGGCGCGGCTTCGGTTTTTTCCTTCCGGGGGCGGCTCACGGGGTTCCTCGGGTCGGTGATCGGATCATTCGCGCCACTCGACGTCGGCGCCGAGGCTACGGAGGTTTTCCACGAAACGCGGATGTGCGCGGCGGATAGTGTCGGCGTTCTTCACGATGGAGCGCCCCGGAATGCTGGCCGCGACCATGTAGAGTCCCACGGCGGCGCGGATGATATAGGGTGCGTCAACGACGGCGGGCCGGAGCGGCCGATCGCCGAAGAGGATCACGCGGTGGGGATCGCTGACCACGATGTGGGCGCCAAACTTGGCGAGCTCGGGCATCCAGGTGAACCCGCCCTCGTAGACCTTGTTCCAGAACTGCATCGCGCCCTTCGCGCGCACGGAGAGGGCGATCATGCAGGGCAGAAGATCGACGGGGAAATACGGCCACGGAGCGGCCTCGATCTTTGGCAGCAGGTTCGGCGTGAAGGGCGCCTCGATCTGCAGCGGCTGGCGGGCCCGCACGCGCGCGGTGGTGCCCTCGTGCTCCACGGTCACGCCGAGCTTGGCGAACGCGCGCGTCATGAGGTCGAAATGATGCGGCAGCGAGTCGCGGACGCGCACTTCACCACCGGTGATCGCGCCGAGCGCCAGGAAAGTGACGACCTCGTGGTGGTCGGTGCTGATGGTGAAGGTGCCGCCGCGCAGGCGGTCGACGCCCTCGACCACGAGCTGGCTGGTGCCGATACCGGAAATACGCGCGCCCATCCCGGCGAGCACCTGGCAGAGGTCCTGCACGTGCGGCTCGCTGGCGGCGTTGACCAGGGTGGAGGTGCCACGCGCGAGGGCGGCGGCCATCACGAAGTTTTCCGTCGCCGTCACCGACATGTAGTCGGGCCAGTGGCGCGCGGCGCGGAAGCGCTTGGCCAGCCGCAGGGTGAGGCCGTCCTCGCGGCTTACGGTGGCGCCGAGTTTCTCGAGGATCTCGAGGTGGGGATCCAGCTCGCGGATGCCGAGGGAGCATCCCTTGGCGTTGGAGGGGAACGTCAGCCGCCGCATACGCTGGAGGAGCGGCGCGAAAAGCAGCACGGAGGAGCGCATCCCGGCCGGGACCTCGCCCCGCAGGCGCCGCGGGTTGAATCCACGGTGGTCGATGTCCATGCGGCCGGCCGGCTGGTCCCAGTTCACCCGCGAGCCCTGCTCCTGGAAGAAGCGCACCAGCTTCTCGACATCGGTGATCGCGGGGACGTTCAGCAGCGTGACCGGCTCGTCCGTGAGCAGGGTCGCGCATAGGATGGGCAACATCGAGTTCTTGTTGCCGGAAGGCTTGATGACACCCGAGAGGGGCTTGCCGCCGTTGACGATCAGATCGGCCATGGAGCGCGGTGAAAAAAGAAAGGCGCCCGCGGAGGCGGGCGCCCGTGAGTTGCGCGGCCGGTCCGGCCGTGCGCAAGGCAGAAGCGGTGCGGTCGATCAGATCGCGCCGCCGCCCTGTTGGCCTTCGGGGCGCGGACCCCGGTCGCCATCGCGGCGACGGCCGCGGCCGCCGCGACGACGGCGACGGCGCTGGCCGCCCTGATCACCCTCGCCGTGGCCATGCTGGCCCTCGGGACGCGGACCGCGCGAATCGTCGCGGTGGCCGCCGTGACCGCGCCCGCCGCGGTGGCTGCGATGCTCGCCTTCGCCACGGCCGGCGGACTTGTCCTTCTTGCGGAAGAGCCCCTTCAGCCAGCCGAAGAAGCCGCCGGATTTCTTGGGAGCCTCCTCCTTGCGTTCGCCGCCGCGGTACGGGGCGTGTTCGCGGGGTTCGAGACGGGGCTCATCGCGACGTGGTTCGCGCGGCTCGAAGCGGCCTTCGTCGCGCCGGGGCTCGCGCGGGCCGCCCTCGCGGCGTTCCCGCCGATCGCGCGGCTGGAAGGTGCCGCGATCCTCGCGGCGAGGGGCGGCGCCGGGAGCTTCCCAGCGAACCTCCGACCGGCGGGTGGATTCCGGCGGCAGGATGTTGATCTCCGACTTGGCTTCCGGAGCCGCGGGCGCGGCCGGAGCCGGAGCCGCGGGCT
>JAURJO010000079.1 GCA_030832235.1 Verrucomicrobiota bacterium | reverse complement strand
GACCTGCTTTTCCAAGGTGCATTCAACTCCGACGGCGCGACGCCCAAGCAGACGCGGGTCGTGGCGAACCCGCGGGAGTTCGCGGGCTACACCTTCGGTTACAACCACGCGCTGCTGGCGCAACGCTCGCACGACGTCCTCACGCTGGTGAAACTCGCGCGGACGGGCATCGGCGGCTTCGCGGCGAAATCGGTCGCCGTGGCGGGCGTGGCCGGGCTCGGCCCGGTGGCGGCCGCCGCGCGGGCCGTGGCGGGAGACGCGATTGATCGCGCCGCGATCGACACCGGAGGGTTCCGCTTCGGGAAGTTGCTCGATTACCGCGATCCGAACTTCCTGCCGGGCGGCGCCAAGTATCTCGACCTGCCCGGCCTGTTGGTCGCGGGTCCGGGCACACCGCTTTGGTTGGCCGGGGAGGGGGCGACTCCCGCTTTGGTGTCGGAGCACTACCGCGCGGCTGGCGCTGGTGCTCGGCTGACCGCGCACACGTCGGGAGACCCGGCTTTGGCGGCGGCGGACTGGTTGTCGCGCTGAGCCCTGCCCGCCGCCGGCGTCACTTCCGTTCCGGCCAAAGGCGCGCGACGAGCGCTGCCGTGCCGAGTGTGGTGAGCGTGCCGATCAACGTGAACCACGGCCAGAACACCTCACCGCCGAACATGCTCAGCCAAGTCTCGCGCAGCGCGGGAATATTGGCCGGCCAGTAGATCACATTCATCACCATCAGCGACGCGGTCATGCCCGCCATGGCGGCGCGCGGGCCGACTCCGCGCCCGAAGAGTGCGAGGATAAGTCCGCCCAACAGCGCACCGCTGGTCAGGCCGCGCAGCGAAAAGGCGGCGTTCAGCACGAAGGTGACCTCACGCGTGAGCCACGCGGTCAGGACGAGCATCGCCGCCCAGAAGACCGTCGAGTATTTGCTGAAGCGCAGGAAGTACTCCTCGTCCCGCCCCTTCACCGCGTGGCGGACGAAGTCCATGGTGGAGACCGAAGCGAGCGAGGTGATGGCCGAGCTGATCGAGGACATCGCGGCTGAGAGAATGGCCACGATGAGGAAGCCCTTCAGCACGTGCGGCACTTCCGTCATCATGAAGATGGGGAACACGAAATCGAATGACTTGATCCCCGGCCGTGCCTCCGGGAGCGGGATCTGGAACGGGTGTCCCTGGTAGAAGACCCAGAGCATCACGCCGACCAGCAGGAAGATGAGGAACAGCGGGAAGATCAGCACCGCGCTCAGGATCAGGGCCTTGCGGCCGTCGGCGACACTGCCGCAGGCGAGCACGCGTTGCACGATCAGCTGTTCCGCGCCGTGGGTGGAAAGGACCATCACGGTGCCGCCGATTACTCCCATCCAGATGTTGAAAGGCGCGGAGAAGCTGAAGCTCGTGTTGAGCCATGTGAGTTTGCCTGCCGTCGCCGCCTGGGTGAGCGCGGCATCCCAGCCGCCGGGAATCAGGGTCGGTATGTAGAATAGCGCGAAAAGACCGCCCGCGAGGAAGAGGCCGAACTGCACCGCGTCGGTCCAGATGACCGCCTTCACCCCGCCGATGTAGGTGTAGACGAGCGAAACGCCGACGAAGATCACGATGGCTCCGAGGATCGGATCGACCAGCCCGCCGAGGCTGCAGACTTGTTCGCCCAGGAGCAGCCGGATCGGGATGCACGCGACGAACACGCGCACTCCCGCCGCCATCACCTCGAGGAAAAGGAAAAACAACCCCGCGAGCTTGCGTGGTCCGGCGCCGAGGTGCGTCTCGAGCAGCTGGTACGGAGAGTAGATCTCGCCGCTCAGGTAATGCGGCACCATCACGACCGCGAGGATGACGCGCGCGATCACGTAGCCGACGATCATCTGGATGAAGAGGATGTTGCCGCCGTAGGCGATCGCCGGGACGCCGATGATGGTGAGCGCGCTGGTTTCCGCCGCCACGATCGACACGCCGATGCCCCACCACGGGATGTTACGGCTGCCGAGGAAGTAGTCGCGGGTGTTGCGCTGGTCCTTGCCGAACCAAACGCCGAGGCCGACGATGCCGGCCATGTAGGTGATGATCACCACCCAGTCGCCGAGGTTGAAATGCGGGTTCATGGGGTGCCTCGATCGACGGTGATCAAGCTGGGATTGGCGAGGAGATTTCCGGAGGCTCCGGCGTTGCGTATCCCGGCGCCGGACGCACCGTAGACTCCGTCCTTCCACGCCATGCGATTTGCCCCCGCGCTTTTATCGATTGCTGTTCTAGGCCTCTGCGTTCCAGCGCCGCGCGCGGCGGAGAAGGTGTCCGCGACTCCCGCGGCTGCTCCCGCCGTGCGCACCCTGGACGAGTTGCAGGCGCGGATCGCCGCCCACCTCGGGCAACCGCGTTTCGCCTCGGCGCTGTGGGGAGTGAAAGTGGTTTCGCTCGCGAGCGGGCGCGTCTGGTTCGAACACGACGCGCGCCGCCTGCTCAGCCCCGCTTCCAATACCAAGATCTACACCGGCGCCCTCGCGCTCGATGTGCTGGGCGGGGACCACGTTATCCGCACGCCGGTGCTGGCGTCCGCGCGGCCCGATGCCGGCGGGGTGGTGAACGGTGACGTGGTCATTTGGGGCCGTGGCGATCCGAGCTGGAAAAGCCGCGGGAGCGGGGGCGACTTCTGGTCGGCGTTCGCCCCGGTGGTGGCGGTGCTGGAGCGGGTGGGCGTGAAGCGGGTGACGGGTGATCTGGTGGCCGACGCCACGTGGTTCCAGTCGCCGCCGAACGGGGCCGGCTGGACGGCCGACGATCTCAACGATTACTATGGTGCGGAGATCTCCGCGATCTCGCTCGAGCAGAATTACGCGGAAGCGCGCGTCACGCCGGCGCCGGTCGCGGGCCAGCCTTGCTCGATCGAGTGGCTGCATCCCTACACCGGACTTTCGCTGGAGAACCGCACCCTGACGGGAGCGCCTGACGCTCCGCGGCGCCTCACACCGTTACGGGTCTTCGGCGAGACGACCGTGTACCTCTCGGGCGGGCTGCCGATCGGTGGAAAGCCCGAGGTCGTGGATGTGACCGTACCGCGGCCCGCCGCTTGGTACGCCGAGGGATTGAAGGCCGCGTTGGCGCGGCGCGGTATCATCGTGGAAGGCCG
>JAURJO010000008.1 GCA_030832235.1 Verrucomicrobiota bacterium | reverse complement strand
CGGCCTTGGCGGTGGACTCCCAGGGGAGGCCCGCCTTGCCGAAGTGCCCGTAATTGGTGGTCTCGCGGTAGATCGGGCGAAGCAGGTCGAGCGCCGACACGATGTCGGCGGGCTTGAAGCTAAAGACCCGCTGCACCGCGTCGGTGATGCGCTCGTCGGAAACACCCTTCTGCGCGGTGCCGAAGGTGTTCACGTGGACGGATACCGGGCGCGGATGGCCGATGGCGTACGCGAACTGGATCTCGGCGTGCTTGGCGAGGCCGGCGGCGACGATGTTCTTGGCGACCCAGCGGCCCATGTAGGCGGCCGAGCGGTCGACCTTCGACGGATCCTTACCCGAGAAGGCGCCGCCGCCGTGACGACCCCAGCCGCCATAGGTGTCGACGATGATCTTGCGGCCCGTGAGGCCGGAATCGCCCTGCGGCCCGCCGATGACAAAACGTCCGGTCGGGTTGATGAGGTACTCGGTGTTCTTCGTCAGCAGGTCGGCGTCGATGACCTTCTTGATGACGTTTTGGATGAGGAATTTTTCGATCGTCGCGTGGGCGACGTCGGCGGTGTGCTGCGTGGAAATGACGACGTTCACGACTTCGACCGGACGGCCGTCCTCATAACGCACCGAAACCTGCGACTTCGCGTCGGGGCGCAGCCAAGCCACCTTGCCGGACTTGCGGATGCGGGTGAGCTCGCGGCCCAGGCGGTGGGCGAACATGATCGGCGTGGGCATTAACTCGCGTGTCTCGTCGCACGCGTAGCCGAACATGATACCCTGGTCGCCGGCGCCCTGCTCCGCGGTTTTCTTGCCCTTGGCCTTGCGGGCATCGACGCCCTGAGCGATGTCGGCCGATTGCGCGGTGAGGTAATTATTGATGAAGACGGAGTCGGCGTGGAACACGTCGTCGTCATTCACATAGCCGATGTGACGGATGGCGTCGCGGATAACCTTGCCGAGGTTGATGGCCTCCTCAAGCGGGCGGGTGCGGCCGGTGCGCTTGTCCTGCAGCTTCGGGATCGTGATCTCGCCGCCGACCACAACGACGTTGGATTTCACGAATGTCTCGCAAGCCACGCGGCTGGAACGATCGACGGAGAGGCAGGCGTCGAGGACGCTGTCGGAAATGAGGTCGGCGACCTTGTCGGGATGACCTTCGCCGACGGACTCAGAGGAGAACACGAATGATTGGGCCATGGTTGGAGACGGTTGAGGACGCGACGAAACCAGCGGCGAACACGGGCAGGCAAGCGAAATATCAACGCATCGTGATTCAAAGATATGTTCCTAAACCACGTCCCTTCAACGGTCAGGAACCATCGCAGTCTTGCCACCACCGGATTGTCGCCGTCCGTTCCCACTATGCCTGAAGTGTCGCCGCTCGACCCGGAAACCTTGGCCGGTCTCCGCGCCCTGGACCCGACCGGGGGCGATACGGTGGTTCGCGAAATCGCAGCCATCTACTTGGAAGACACGCCGACGCGCCTGCGTGAATTGGAGGAGGCGGCCAACGCCGGCCATGCGGAGCGCTTCATCCGCGCGGCGCATAGCCTGAAGGGCAGTTCCGCCAGCCTCGGCGTGATCGCCATGCACGCAGCGGCAGAACGAATCGAATCCGCGGCCCGTTCGTCCGGACTCCCCGCCGGTGTCAGCCACTTGCCGGCGTTGCGCGAAGCCTGGAGTTCATCCGAGCCCCACCTTCGTCGCTTGGTCGGCTGAAAAAGCGTCCTTGCCTCAGACGCGCCGCTTTCCGCGTGCCGCTCCGCCGCGTTTTCCGTTTCCACCCGGCGGTCGAGCGGCTTTGCGAAAATCCCCCGAGCGCAGCGCGTCGATCTGATCGCGCAGGACCGCCGCGCGTTCGAATTCCAGCCGGCCCGCCGCGTCCTGCATCTCCTGCTCCAACTCCGCGATCACCGCCGCGACGTCTTCCGTGCCCTCCGCAACCATCGGCTCCGCCACCTCCGTGTTGATGTCGCGGGTCTGGAGGCTCGCCTGGGCGCCGCGCCGCACGCTCCGCGGCGTGATGCCGTGCGCGGTGTTGTATTCGATCTGCTTTGCGCGCCGGTAGGAAACGGCCTCGAGCGTGCGACGGATCGATTCCGTCATGACGTCGGCGTAAAAAATGACCCTGCCCTTCTCGTGCCGCGCCGCGCGACCCGCGGTTTGGATCAGCGAGGTTTCGCTGCGCAGGAAGCCCTCCTTGTCGGCGTCGAGGATCGCCACGAGCGCGACCTCCGGCAGGTCCAGTCCCTCGCGCAGGAGATTGATACCCACCAGCACGTCGAAATTGCCGAGGCGCAGGTTGCGCAGGATCTCCACCCGCTCGATCGCATCGATATCCGAGTGCAGGTATTCCACGCGGATCCCCGCCTCGCGCATATAACTGGTGAGATCCTCGGACAGCCGTTTCGTCAGCGTCGTGACCAGCACCCGCTCACCGGCAGCCGCAGCAGCACGGACCTCGGAGATGAGGTTCTCCACCTGGCCCTTCGTCGACCGCACGGTGATTTCGGGATCCAGCAGCCCCGT
>JAURJO010000078.1 GCA_030832235.1 Verrucomicrobiota bacterium | reverse complement strand
GCCCCGAAGTGCTCCGCGTCGAAACCGAACGCCTTCTCTCGGATCCGCGCTCCCACCGTTTCCGCGAGGCGGTTCTCGAATACTGGCTCGACCTGCGGAAAATGGAGGACTCCACGCCGTCCACGACGCTCTACAACGATTACTACCTCGACGACGCGCTGGCGGAGGCCGCCGTCGCCGAGACGCGACTCTTCTTCTCCGAGTTACTCGAGCGCGACCTGCCAGCACGTACTCTCGTCGACGCCGACTTCGCTCATCTGAACGGACGCCTCGCCGAGCACTACGGCATTCCCGACGTGCAGGGCATCGCGATGCGCCGCGTGACGCTCCCGCCCGGCGGCGTGCGCGGCGGCCTGCTCACGCAGGCGAGCGTCCTCAAGGTCACCGCCAACGGGACCACCACTTCGCCGGTGCTGCGCGGCAAGTGGATCGTCGAGCGCATCCTCGGTCTCGAAATTCCCCCGCCCCCGCCGGTACCGGCGGTCGAGCCCGATATCCGCGGCGCTGTCACCATCCGTGAGCAGCTCGCCAAGCACCGCGCGGACCCTTCCTGCGCCTCATGCCACCGCAAGATGGACCCGCCCGGCTTCGCGCTGGAGAGCTTTGATATCATGGGCGGCTTCCGCGACCGCTACCGCGCGGTCGACGAGGCCAAGCCCGCTTTGACCGGCCTCGGCAAGAACGGCCAGCCCTTCGCTTTCCACCTTGCGCTGCCGGTGGATGCGTCGGGGGAACTGCCCGACGGAAGACCCTTCACCGACATCCGGGACTTCAAGCGCCTCGTGCGCGAGGACGACGACGCCCTGGCGCGCAACCTAGCTCGCCAACTCATCACCTTCGCAACCGGCTCGCCCGAGCGCTTCAGCGAACGAAATGAGCTGGAAGAACTCGTCGCCCGCACCCGCGTCTCGGGCCATGGCGTCCGATCCCTCGTCCACGCCGTCGTGCAGAGCGAGTTGTTCCGCCGGCGCTAGCCTTCCGGGACCTCCGTGCCGTCACGGCTGCCCGCATCCCCACCGACGGGGCTGGAAGCCCGCATCGGCGACGTTCACCCGCTGAACACACGAGTGCCGCGGAAAGCATGCCCCCTGTGCGTTTTGAGCCTTTTGGCGGCCAAAAGTCACGTGGCCGCGAAGTGGCTCAAACGGCGCGATAAAAAGGAAAGTGAACCACGGCCCTCAGTAACCTGCTACGTGCTACCGAGGCTTCCATACTGCGTACCCGAAAATCGTGTTCGCTCGGTACAATTGCGCTCGATCACGCCGGGGTCGCATTCATCCAAGCCATCCGAGAAATCTGCGGTTCAAATTCGCAATCTTCAGAACAGCTATCGGCCATCGCGGTTTCAGCATGGTCCGCGGCGGGCCTGCCCGCCGTAGCCTCGGCGTAGGTGGGCGGCCGCGGCTACACGGGATGCCTTTTGTCCCGAAATACTCGACCGACTTTCATTACGAAATACGGGCGGTGTAGCCGAGGGTGCCTCCCTCGGATATTCGGACACTCCTTTCGCAAATTTCCCCTCAGGCCCTCTCGCTTCTTGCCCTCCGCAGGCTCGACCGAGCAGGAAGCCTCGGCGAAGCAGGGCCTTTATCCATTCCAGCGCGGCGCAGCCCGAGCAATGCTCCGGTTGGAGCGGAGCCGCGCTGGGCGTCCCGTGGGCCCAAAATAGTCCTACCCGCTCACCGCACCTGGCCCTTGGCGCGCACCTGCGCCAGCAGGGCCTGCAGCTCGGCGACTTTGGCGGGCTCGGAGGCGTAGAGGTTCCGGTGCTGGCCGAGATCGGCGCTGAGGTCGTAAAGTTCCCCGGGCTGGTCGTTGGCCGCATATCCATTCGCGGGATCGAACCACGCGGGAACTTTGCTCACCCCACCCGTTCTCGCGGCCACGAGCAGCCACTGGTCGTGGCGCAGCGCGTAACCGTTGGCGTTCGTGTTGTGCACGATGGTGCGCCGCGGACTCGACGTGGCTGGCGCCTTCCAGACCGGAAGCAAATTGTGGCTGTCGTGTGCGGTGTCGGGCGGAAGCGTCAGGCCAAGGGCGGCCGCCAACGTCGCCATCAGGTCGACCTGGCTGCAAAGCGCCGAAGTGACGGCGCCCTGGGGAACAACGCCCGGCCAGCGCACGATGAAGGGCACCCGGTGCCCTCCCTCCCAGAGATCCCGCTTCACGCCGCGCAATGGTCCGGAGCTCCGGTGCCCGAAGTTCTGGATCCGCGGATAGGCGTAATGCTCCGGGCCGTTATCGGCCGAGAAAATCACGATGGTGTTTTCCGCGAAGCCGCTCGCCGCCAGTTCGGCGAGCACCCGGCCCACGGTGTCGTCAGTCTGCTCCACAAAATCGCCGTAACCGCCGGCCTTGGATTTTCCGGCGAACTCCGGCGACGGCACGATCGGGGCGTGCGGCGAGGTGAACGGGAAATACAGGAGGAAAGGTTCCTTGCTCCCGCGCCGCTCCCGCAGCCACGCGACCGCGCGCTCGGTGAGACGCGGCATCACGGCGTGAAAATCCCAGCCCTTGGTCATCGGTCCGGGCCGCGCCTCCCAATTTCCCTCCGCGGTCTGCGGCGTGATGGTCAGCGGCTCGGTCGGATTCGTGATGACGCGGTCGTTCTCGAACCACGCGTAAGGAGGGAAGTTCGGCACGTCGTCCCCGAAATAGTAATCAAAACCGTGCTCCAGCGGCCCGCCCGGGATGCGCCGCGTCCAGTCAAAATCACCCGGCGCGTAACCGGTCTTCGGATGCGGGGTGGCACCGGACCGCTTGATCGCGTCCCAATCCCACCCGAGATGCCATTTGCCGATGCAAGCCGTCCGGTAACCGGCGGACTTCAGCATCTCGGGCAGCGTGAGTTCCGGCGCATCAAAGACCGACGGACCGAAGCTGTTCACGATACTGTGGAACTTCCGCCAATGGAACCGGCCCGTGAGCATCGCGTAACGGCTGGGCGTGCAGACTCCCGAGGAACTGTGCGCGTCCGTGAAGCGCAGCCCCTCGCGCGCCAGCCGGTCCAGATGGGGCGTCCGTATCCTCGACT
>JAURJO010000077.1 GCA_030832235.1 Verrucomicrobiota bacterium | reverse complement strand
CTCGAATCTTCGGAAACAGCGCATCGGCGGCCCCAAGGTGCTCCAACCACCCGCGTTTTTCTTCCGTGTGGTTCCGCGCCTTCCGTGGGCCACCGACCCCGCTTTCGTGCCTATCGTGTGTTTCGTGGTGCCCCACCCGACTTCATTCCCACGACCCGTTCCGGTCGAATGCGCTTCCGCATCATCCGCGGGAAACGCCCGCGGCTACACCGCACGCATCACGGCAAATGATGCCGAATCGGAGTGAGCCCACGGAACACTCGGAATACTCGGAAACATTCGCGGCAGAATCATTTGCGCTATCTGCGCAATCTGCGGTTGAAAGGGTCGAACCGCCTGGGTCAAAGCGACCGAGTCCCTTGAGGCCGCAGTTTCCCGGCGGCGCCCCCACCTCCCCGCGTTTTCTTCCGTGTCGTTCCGCGCCTTCCGTGGGCCACCCACCCCGGTTTCGTGCCTTTCGGGTGTTTCGTGGTGCCCTCGCTCGTGGCTCCGCCTCCCCGTGGTGACTGACTCATAAGCGGAATCGCGCCCACCCAACGCAATCCCCGCGTGCATACGCGCAAGGGAGGCAGGGCGAATCGGACGGGATGGCGGAGATTTTGGTTCATTCATCCGCACCATGAAACCAAATCCCCGTCCGCTCGCCCTCGGCCTGACCGTCGTGCTGCTCGCAGCCGCCTGCTCCACCCCCGCCTCCCGCATCAAGGCCAATCCGGAAGCCTTCGCCCGGCTGACCGCCGACCAGAAGGTTCTCGTGCAAGCCGGACAGATCGCGCTCGGCTTCGAATCCGAGGCGGTTCGGCTCGCCCTTGGGGATCCCGACCGCACGACGGTGCGTACCGACGCCCGTGGTGAGACGATCGTCTGGCATTTCCTCACCTACGAGGCCGAGGGGCGACTGCTCTTCACCGGTACTTACCACAGCGGTCGTAATTGGTGGGGCTGGGGCGCCACCTACCCCTATTACCTCGACTACCCCGCACGCACGGTGCGCGACCGCTTCCGGGTCGAGTTCCATGGAGGCAAGGTGATCGCTATCACCCGCGAGGACACGCGATGAACCCGTCCGTGGCGCCGGCGGAAAACCTCCCGCCTTGACGCCCTTTTTCTCGGACCGTTCCCTCAAGGCTGATGCCCAACACCAAGCCCGCCGACTCCCGCCCCCGTTATAAACGCGTCATCCTCAAGCTCTCCGGGGAAGTCCTGCGGGGTGGCAAGAGCGGCGATCCGATCGACGCCGACACTCTTTTCCACGTGTGCTCGCAGGTGAAGGAGATCCACGCGCTCGGCGTCCAGGTGGGTGTCGTGATCGGCGGCGGCAACATCTTCCGCGGGCTCAACGGCGAAAAGCGCGGCGTCGACCGCACCACGGGCGACTACATGGGCATGCTGGCGACCGTGATCAACGGCCTGGCGATCATGGACTGCCTCGAGAAACTCGGTGTGAGCACGCGCGTGCAGTCGGCCATCCCGATGAACCAGATCGCCGAGCCGTTCATCCTGCGCCGCGCAGTGCGCCACATGGAGAAGGGACGTGTCGTCATCTTCGTGGCGGGCACCGGCAACCCGTATTTCTCGACCGACACCACCGCTGCGCTGCGCGCCTCCGAGATGCACGCCGACATCATCATGAAGGCGACCAAGGTCGACGGCATCTACGACAAGGACCCGAAGAAGCACGCCGACGCGGTGAAATACGACCAACTCACCTTCATCGATGCGCTGAAGCAGCGGCTTAACGTCATGGACTCGACGGCGTTCTCGCTCTGCATGGACAACAACGTGCCGATCCTCGTTTTCGACCTGAACGACGAGCACTCGATCCGCAAGGCGATCGTCGGCGAGAAGATCGGCACGCTCGTCAAAAACTAATCCGCCACCCTCCCCGTCCCAACCTCTCCCCTTACCGCCATGTCCCATCCCATCCTCACCGACGCCCAGGCCCGCATGAAGAAGGCCGTGGACCACACGCTGCACGAATTCAGCTCGATCCACACCGGCAAGGCCACGCCCGCCATGGTCGAGACCGTGATGGTCGAGGCCTACGGCTCCCACATGCCGCTCAAGCAGTGCGCCGCGATCTCCACGCCCGACGCCCGCCTGATCCAGATCCAGCCCTGGGACGCCGGCATGGTTAAGGCCATCGCCAAGGCGATCATCGACGCCAACCTCGGTTTCAACCCGATCCCCGACGGCAAAGTCGTGCGCGTGCCGCTCCCCGAGATGAGCCGCGATCGCCGCCAGGAATTCGTCAAAAACGCCAACCGCCTCGCGGAAGAGGGCCGCGTCCACGTGCGCAACGTCCGTCGCGACGCGATGGAGTCGGCCAAGAAAATGAAGAAGGACGGCAAGCTCGCCGAGGACGACGAGAAGCGCCTCGAGAAGGACGTGCAGGCGGCCACCGACAAGGCGATCGCCGACATCAACACGCACCTCGCCGCCAAGGAGAAGGAATTGCTCACGGTCTGAGGCTTCCGCCCGGATCTGCTAGCATGCCCTCCGCCGCATCGCTCGCCGCGGGTGCCGCTCCGCCCCGCCGGGTCGTGGTTAAGCTGGGTACCGGCGTGCTCACGTCGGGGGTCGGCCGGCTCGACTCCGCACGCATCGCGGGGGTCGCGGCCGAGATCGCAGCCCTTCGCGCCCGCGGCACCGAAGTCATCGTCGTCTCATCCGGCGCGGTCGGCCTCGGCATGGGCGCGCTCGGACTTGAACGACGTCCGCGCGAGCTTTCGCGCAAACAAGCCTGCGCCGCGATCGGCCAGTCGCGGCTAATGGAGACCTGGCGCGAGGCATTCGCCCCGCACGGCATCACCGTGGCCCAGGTGCTCCTCACCCACGAGGATCTCCGGGCGCGCGGTCGTTTCCTCGGCGTGCGGGAGACGCTGCGGCAGATCACCGCCTACGGCGCAATCCCCATCATCAACGAGAACGACACAGTGAGCGCCGCCGAGATCAAGTTCGGCGACAACGACACGCTCTCCGCGCTCGTCGCCAGTCTCACGCAGGCTGACCACCTCATCATCCTGTCCACCGCCCCGGGACTGATTGATATGAAGGGCACCGGCCGGATCGTGCCGGTCGTGGAGCGCATCACCCCGGAGATCGAGGCCATGGCCGGCGGCACCACCAGCGAGACCGCCGTCGGCGGCATGGTCTCGAAGATCTCCGCCGCGCGCCTTGCCACAAAGTCCGGCTGCGGCGTCTTCATCGCCAGCGGCGCCGAGACGCGCATCATCGGAAGGCTCCTGTCGGGAGATGGCCCGGGCACTTTCTTTGTCCCCAGCGGCCTGCCGCTTGAGGCCCGCAAACGCTGGCTCGCCTATTTCCAGCGCCCGGCCGGGACGCTCCGGGTTAACGCCCGCGCGGTGCCCGCACTGCGCGAGAAAGGCGGCAGCCTCCTCGCGGTCGGCGTGACGGGTGCCAGCGGGGTTTTCGCCGCAGGGGACATCGTGAATATCTCGGGGCCGGACGG
>JAURJO010000007.1 GCA_030832235.1 Verrucomicrobiota bacterium | reverse complement strand
TCAAGAACACCGCACGAACCATCGCACCTTGAACTGAAGGGCGAAAATTCGGAAAGGCATCGGCGGTTTCTTCAATCCGCGTTATCAGCGTGATCCGCGGTTAAAATCGCGAAGCCATTCGAAAGTCCCTTCGGCCTTAACGGTTTCAGCCTGATCCGCCGAGGCCGCACCCCCTCGCTGAATCACTCGCCATTACCGGCGTCGCGCTTCCGCGGCGCGCGGGCGCCCTTGAGCGAGGCGAGGTAACCCACCACGTCACGGATCTCGCGCGGCTGCAGGATGCCCAGCATCGGCGGCATGACCGAGACCGGCGAGCTGCGTTCGGCGATCTCGGCCAGCGGGAGAATGCGCTGCTGGCCGTCGAAGAGCCGCACCGTGACCGCAGCGGGCGTCTCACGCGCGAGGGTGCCCGAGATCTCGGTCCCGTCCTTGAGTTTGACGGAAACGAGGCCGTAGCCGGTCGCGATCTGCGCGGAGGGGTTGAGCATCGATTCGAGCAGGTAAGCCGGATCGCGTTGCGCGCCGATCGCGCGCAGGTTCGGTCCGACCTCGCTGCCGCCGGAACTTTCGACGGTGTGGCACGCGGTGCAATTTGCCGCGAGGTGGTTGGCCACGAGATCGCGGCCCCGCGCGATGTCGCCCCCCGCGAGCAACTCCGGCCGCGCCGCGGCATCCGCGCGCTTACCCCACCCCGCCAGGTGCGCGGCCAGGGCCGGCGCCGCGGCGGATCGCACCTCCAGCGCCTCCAGCACGTCGAGCGCGAGGCCCGGTTCGATTTTTCCGGCCAGAAGATCGGCGCCCAGACCGCCAAGCTGCGCGTCGGCAGCCGGCGTGCCGGCCCGCGCCAGCATCGCGATCGCGTGCTGCTTTTCCGGCAGGCTGCGGCGCGCCAACACCCGCGGCGCCTCGGCGACCAGACGATCCGCTGCCGCGGGCAACAAGAGCGCCAGAGCCGCGCGGTGCAGCGCCGCAGGCGCATCGTCGCGCAACGCCGCATCCAAGGAGCGGGCCGCCGCCGGATCACCCCACCCGTCGGCGGCGAGCAGGCGCAGCGCCTGCGCCCGCAACTCGGGCGTGGCGGAACCGTCGGCCACGATCGCCTCACCCGCCGCGGGGGCGGGACGCAGTTCGTGGGCGATCATCACCTCGATCGCCAGGGATTTGAGCTCCGCGTCACGGAGCGAGAGCAGCGCCGGCAATCGGGGCGCCAGCACGGCGGCGGCCGGCGCGGGGGAGAATCGCCGTGCCCAGCCGTCAACGAGGTCAAGGGGCGGCGGATTGCGCCAGACCTTCAGCGACCGCAGCGCCTCGGCGCGCAGCGGCTGGGGTGCGGCCTCATCCAGTCCGTAAGCGGCGAGCCGATCCGCGGCATCCGCGGTTCCAAGGCGCAGGCCCGCGTTGATGGCGCGCCGCGCCGTCATTTCGACCGCAGGACGTTCCGCGAGCAGGGCCGCGAGGGCCGGCAGCGCCTCCGGGATCGAGGCGTCATCGTGGATGGCGCGGGCCGCCTCGGCGACCACGAGAGGATCGGCGTCGTGCAGGAATTCCGCGACCGCGGGACTGCCCTGTCGCCGCAACGCCACGACCGCGATCAATCGCACGGTGGCGGACGGGTGAAGCAGCCGGGCCAGAATGGCCGCGCGATCCGCGCAGCCCGCGAGTCCGGACGCAGCGGCGTGGCGCAACACGGGATCGGCACCGTCCCGCTCGGCGAGGACGAAAAGCGCGTCGACGGCCGAGGCCTCGCGGATCTTGCCCAGCGCGATCGCGGCCTGCAGTCGGACGCGCGGCGACGGATCGGCCAGGAGCGGCACCAACTCGCCACCGGAGATTGTCTTTCCGGCAGCCGTGGCATCCCCGACGACCTTGGCGGTTTGCGCGCGCACTTCGGAGTCGGGATCGCGCAGCAGCGGCGAGAGCGCCGCGAGATCGGCGGCGCCGCGCCGCAGGAGCTGGCCGTAGCCCCAGATCGCGTGCAGCCGGGCGAAGGGATCGACGGTGGTGCCGCGCGCGACCGCGAGCAGCTCCGCCTTGCGGCCGCGCCGCACGAGCTCGAATTGCGCTCCCAGGCGCACGCGCTGGTCGGGGTGCCCCAGCCGGCCGAGCAGCTCCAGGGGATTGCGGCCGCCGAAGCCCTCCTCGAGCAGCGCCCGCGTCTCCTCACGGCGGGGATCGCGTGCGTTCTCCGCGACATCGGCGCGCCATACAGCACCGAGGCCGTCGAGCGGATAGCCGCCGATCCAGTCGGCGAGGAACAGCGAGCCGTCCGGATGCCACGCGAGCCCGATGCCCATGATGCCCTCGTTGAGCACGCGCGCGTCGACCATGCGGTAGGTGGCGCCGACCGGCTCCGCGCCGAACGCGCGCATCTTACCCGAGGGAAATTCGTTGAGCAGAAAAGTCCCTTGCAGCGTCTCGCCGAGCGCGACCCCGGGGTGATATTTGAACCCCGCGGGTCCGTCCGAATAGCTCAGCAAGGGTGGCAACAGGTAGGCCGCCTGACCCGGGAAGTGCGGCTTCCACAGGCCCTCGCGCATCCACGGGCTCCGCGTGGCCATGTACTGGTAATTGCACCGCCATCCGCTGTCGCTGCCCTCCACCAGGTGCACGAAGCGCTCGCGCTCGCCCGGCTGGTCCGCGTCGTTGTCCACCCCGATCAGGTCGCCCACCTCGTTGAATGCCGGCTCCTGCACATTGCGGTTGCCGCGGGTGTAGACCTCGAAACCGGACCCGTCGGGCTCCATCCGCAGCGTCGCGCCCTCGTTGGGAAACACGAACCGCCGACCTTCGCGCGAGGTGACGTTCACGCCCTTGTCGCCGATCGACCAGTAGATGCGTCCGTCCGGGCCGACCATGGGCCCGTGCATGTCGTGCCCCGCGTACGCGATATGCAGCCCGAAGCCGCTCACGAGTTTCTCGCGCTCGTCGGCCACGCCGTCGTCGTCGACGTCGCGGAACCGCCACAGGTCCGGCGCGATGGTGGCGTAGACCCAACCGTCGTGCCAGAGGACGCCCGCGGCAATCCCGGTGACCTCCGTGTTAAAGCCCTCGGCGAAGACCGTGATGCGGTCGGCGGTGCCGTCGCCATCGGTGTCGCGCAGCTGGTAGATGCGCTCGGTGTGGTGGGTGAGATCCTTCCAATCGATCGAGCCGTCGCCGTTGTGGTCGCGGAGCCCGCCGCGCGGCGCGCGCAGCCGGCCGGGAGCGAGTTCCCGGCGGAGAAACTCGGCCTTTTCCTCGACCGAAGTGAGCCCCACGTCGTCCGGGATCCACATCGTGTGCTCGCGGATGTCGAGGTCGCCGACCTTGCGCCGCGTGGTGGCGGAAACGTAGACGCGTCCCCACGGATCGACGGTGCACGCGACGGGATCGGGGACGTTGATCTCACCCGACCATTTGTGGAGCCTTAGCTCGCCGCCGGGCCGCGGGGCAGGGGTGGTCTCGGCGGCGTGAATGGAAGCAAGGAGGCAGCCGGCGAAAGCCAGCCGGAGGAAAACACGAGCGGGGTGCATGGCGGGAAAGGAGACGTTTGCGCGGGCGCGAGGTCGCGTCAAAAACTCCAGGGCGATCCGAGGCTCCGTTCAGGCCGCCGCGCGCCGGAAGCGGTCGAGCCCGACGGCGAGGACGATGACGGCGCCCTTGGCGACGAGCTGCCAGAAGAACGAGACGCCAAGCAAAGTGAGGCCGTTGTTGAGCACAGCGATGACGAGCGCGCCCCAGAGCGTGCCGAGGATGCCGCCGACGCCGCCGGCGAAACTGGTGCCGCCGAGGATGACGGCGGCGATGGCGTCGAGCTCGTAACCGGTGCCGAGCTGGCCGTTCGCGCTGTAGAGACGACTGGCGCTCATCACCCCGCCGAGCGCGGCGAGCAGGCTGGCAAGCGTGTAGACCCCGACGAGGACGAGACCGGAGTTCACGCCCGCGAGGTGGGCGGCCTCGGGGTTGCCACCGAGCGCGAGGACATCGCGGCCGAAGACGGTGCGGTTGAGGATGAACGCGCACAAGCCGATGGTCGCGGCGGCGAGGACCACGAGCCACGGCAAGGGCCCGAGGTAGTCGTTACCGATCCACGCGAACGCGAGGTCGTTGTTGATCACCGAGGTACCCCCGGCGGCGAGATACGCCGCGCCGCGCAAAGCGGTGTAGGTGCCAAGCGTGATGATAAACGGCGGCAACCCGGCGTACGCCACGGCGGCGCCCGTGACCGCGCCCACTCCGGCGCCAAGCGCGAGGCTCACCGGCACGGCGGCCCAGGCCCACGAGGGGTCGAGTGACAATTGCACGGCGACGACCGCGGTGAGCCCGAGCACCGAGCCGACGGCGAGGTCGATCCCGCGCGTGAGAATGACGAACGTCATTCCGGCCGCGAGCACCACATTGATCGAGGCCTGCCGCGCCACGTTCATAAGGTTGGCGGCGGTGAGGAACTTCGGCGTGAGCACCGCGAAGACGCCCGCCACCACGATGAGCATCGGCAGGATGCCGAGAGTCTCCATCACGCGACGGGCGCGGCCAGCGCCGGAGGGCTCGGAGGTGCGGGGAGGGGTGCTCACGGGAAAAACCGGCGCGACTCCACCGGAATCCCGCCCGCTGGCGAATCCGAAAACAGCGGCACTCGCCGTCAATTGTCAGCCACGGCGGGCGTGCCGGGAGGCCCTACGGAAGTGCGCAGCAGCCCGATGACCCGCAGCGGACCACGCCCGCCGGCGCCGCGCACGGCGGCCTGCGACGACTCGAGCCGGAAGACGTTCAAGCCCGGCGCCATCTCCAGAGCATCCACCACTACACGCGATGAAGTCGTCTCCAAGGATGCCTGCGCGAGGCGCTGCCGGCCCCGCCAAAGTTGCACCTCGCCCGCGGTGGCGCCGACCAACTCAAGGCTCGCGGTCAGCGTGACGGGCACATTGAGCGGATTGTAAAAAGAAAGCGTCGTGCTTCCGCCACCCCAGCGCACCCCGTCCTCCGGACGCAGGTTCCAGCCGCGCCCCGGCGAGAAGGAGCGTGCGAACGGCGGCTGCGGGTCCGCCTTCGGACGAAGCAGCACGACGACTTGGTTGCCCATCCGTCCGCTGATGACCTGACCGTAGCCGACCGCGGCCAGCTCGCGGAGCATGCCCTCGGCGCGGTCGCCGAATCCCTTGCGGTTCAGGTAGAGCGCGCCGAACCCGTGTTCCTCGAGGCGCCGCACCAGCGCGGCGACCGGCTCGCCCTCGAGCTCGCGCTGCCAACGGCCGCGGGCTCGATGCTTGGCCGCGCCGTAACTGAACTTCAGGCCGTCGGTCGCGAGGTAAGGACGGAAATGCTCATAATCCGTCAGCCGGTGCGGCGGCACGACCTCGGGAAAACCCAGGACCGGCAGTTGGAAAACCCGCGCGCCCGGGGGTAACGCGGCCTCCAGACGCGCGCCCAATTCACGGTCGGACGCCACGTCCGCCGCGATGCGCTCGCGGCGCTCCGGCGCGACCGTGCGGGGCAACTGGTCAAGCAGTCCAAGCGCGGCCAGCGCCAACGCCGCGGCCACGCTCAAACCGGCGGGCCAACGCGCGGTGAGCCTCGAGAGCCGCACCACCAGGAACACGAGTACCAACGCGGAGATGAAGACCGCGACGCGGTTCGTGGCGCGAAACACCTGAAAGCCCGCGAAGAAGGCGATGAAGTTCGTCAGGCCCCCGACTCCGGCGTAGGCGATGAGCCAACCGGCGGTGAGTGCCTGCCCCGGCACGGGCCGCCCGCGCAGCAGCCGCACGACGGCGAGCCCCGCCAGCCACACCAGTCCCGCCATCCCGCAGACGCCGAGGTAAGGCAGAAACGCCTCACCGTTCCATTCGGACCAGCGCCGGTAGCGTTGACCGAGGAACGCCAGCCAATCCGCGCGATGAAATTCCGGCGGGATGAACATTTCGACGGGCTTCAGCGCATAGCGCTCGGTGCCGCCGTAATTGCGCGAGAGCAGTGGCAACCCGTCGGGTTCAAACGCGTGCAGCCAGAGTTCGGCGTTGCAGATCAGAAAAACCGCGAGCGCGACGACCCCGGCCGCAATACCGAGACCAAGATTGACGCGGCGGCGCGGCCCGAGCCATTGCACGACCAGCGCCCAAAGCAGCAACTGCCCCCAGAAAAGGAGCAGATAAGGATTTCCCGCGCCGAGGCCGGCCGCGGCGCCGAGGCACACCAGCGCGCCGGGGCTTTTCCAGCCCAAACGGCGGCTCCGCGCGACCAACCAGACCGCGAGCAGGCCCACCGGAACCGTCCACGACAGCACGAAGGAAAAATGCGCGAGGCCGCGGTGGAAGACGTGGTACGAATACGCGTATAGCAGCGCTCCCGCCCACGCCCACTCCCAACGCACCCGCAGCCATCGCGCCGCGAGGTAAAATGACGCAGCCGACGCCAGCTGCGCCAGCAGCAGGCCGAGATTCGCCGCAAGGGAAACCCCGGTCCAGCGCGACAGCGCCCCGAGCAGAAGCATCACCGGTTTGTCGGGCGTCGGGTAGTCACTCCAGTCGGCGCCAAATGGAGCCCCGAGGCGGTCGATCCGCTGTGGAACAAGCGGAACCCCCACGCCCTCACCCGCCGCCTTGATGCGCGCCAACACTTCGTGCGCGTCACCGGAATAATCCGTCGGCAGCAACCAGTCGGCCGCGGAAAAGCGCCCGTGGTGGACCACCCACACGAGGGAGGTGACCAGCAGGAGCATGCCCAAGCGCCAAGGTGCCGGGAACTTTGCGGGAAGGTGAATCAAGGGTAGGTTCGAGCCGCCTTGAGCGGCCCGATGTCGCAGCGGTTCCGTTGAGCCGCGCCGAGATGCGCTCCGCAAGTACGTCCGCCTGACTACGCGGAAAGGCGGACGACCGCGGGGAGGAAAGCTTTGCCATGCCGAGAAGCGCCGATTTGCCTCCGGCCTCCATGGCTCAAGGGAACCGCCAGCCTCCCGCCGGGGGCGCCTTCTCGCGGCGCTTCGCGTCGTACACCGGGCTTTTCTTCGACGAGTTCGAGCCGGGCTCCGCTTGGATCCGCGACTCGGCGGCCGTCCGGCTGCCGCCGTTGGCGCCGGGGACGCGGCTGGTGGTTCGCGGCCACGTCCGGGTCCATCCCGAGGCGCGCGGCATCGAGGCGGGAACCCCCGGCCTCAGGCTCTTATTAAATGGCGCAATATCGGGAGCCGTTCCTCCCGGTGCAAACGGCCCCTGGGAATTGGCCGTTACCGTGCCCTCCGAAGAGGCCGCGGTTCTCAATTTTTCATTGGATGGCGTGGGCCTGACCAACGGGCTGGCGTGGGCCGGCCGCGTGACGGGCTTCGGACCCTGGCAGCGCTTTCGCGTGCAGAACCGCAACCGGCAGCTGCGCGTCGAGACGATCGCGACCGCGGACGGCGAGGTGATCTTTGACTTCAGCCAACGCGCCGCGCCGTTCTCGGCGGCTTTCGCCCGCCGGCACGCGCGGCTCGGCCTCAACATCGTGGGGTTCCTCACCGCCGACCTCGGCGTGGGCGAGTCTGCGCGCTGCATGGTCCGCGCTGCCGACGCAGCGGCGCTTCCCTCGGCGCTGGTGCCGCTGAAGTTGAATTGCCGCAACCGCCTCGGGGACGACACCTACGCCGCGCGACTCGGGGAGAAGAATCCCCACGGTGTGAATGTTTTCCACGTCGATCCGCCGGCCGCGCACGAGATCGACCACCACCACGGCGCCAGCTTCCGCGCGGGGCGCTACAACATCGGCTATTTCGCATGGGAACTGCCGGAGTTCCCCGACGCGTGGCTGCCGAGCTTCGATTTCTTCGACGAAATCTGGTGCCCCAGCGATTTCACCGCCGCGGCCGTGCGGGAGAAATCTCCCCTGCCCGTGCTGACGATGCCGCACGCGATCGCGTTCGCTCCGCCGGCCGGCGACCGGGCTGCGTGGCGGCAGCGTTTCGCGCTGCCAAGCGACGCGTTCCTCTTTCTGTCGCTCTTCGATCTCAACTCCTACGCGGAACGGAAAAACCCGCGCGCCGCCGTCGAGGCCTTCCGTCGCGCCGCCCTGCCGCCGGCGCGGGAAGGCGGCGGCGCGGCCCTCGTGCTCAAGGTTCAGAATGTGGCCGGCAACGAGACGGACTTCGCCGCACTGCGTGAGGCGGTGCGGGATTTGCCGGGCACGGTTCTGATCACGGAGACACTGTCCCGCGCTGATCTCTACGCGCTGGAGGCCGCCTGCGATTGCCTGGTTTCCATGCACCGCTCCGAGGGCTTCGGGCTCGCCGTGGCCGAGTGCATGCATCTGGGAAAACCCGTGATCAGCACGGACTGGTCGGCCACCGCGGAATTCGTCACCCCCGCCAACGGCCGTCCGGTTCGCGCGCCGCTCGTCACCCTGGAACGCAGCCACGGCCCGTACGCGAAGGGCGGCACCTGGGCCGACCCCGATCCGACGCATGCCGCGGAACACATGCGGGAACTTTTCGCCGACCCGGCGCTCGGCGCCCGTCTCGGAGCGGCGGCGCGGGCGACCGTCGCGGCGCGTTTCGCCCCGGCGGCTGTCGGCGCGCGCTACCGCCGCCGGCTAGAAGTGCTCGCGGCGCTTTGAGCTACCTTGGAGTAATCAATGCGGCGCGACCAACGTGAGGGTCGTCACACGCTTCAGCCCAAGCCGGAGCACAGGAGCAAACGGAGATAACGGAGAGCATCCGTGGTTGAAACCTCGCGGAACTATGCGGAAAGCGAACCTGGACGACACTTCGGTTGCGGCTGAGCCGCGCTGGCTCTTCCGCGAATTCAGCGGGAGGTCCGTTTTCGGGAATTCATCCATCCCCGCGCCGCGATTCTATTCGTGCCTCTGGTGTGTTTCGTGGTGGCCTCCCGATTCGTGTTCTTTCGTGTCCAGTCGGGCTTGGTGCCTTCGCGGAGCTTTCCAGAAGCGCCCCCGGCCTTCGTACCCGCGACGCGGCGGATGACAGGATTATCAGCCGGATTGCCTTCCTCCCACCCCGGGCAATTCTACGTCAATCAGCCCGCGATCATGCCTACACCGGAATCCACGAGACCAGCGCGCATACTCCTGGTGGAGGACGAGGCCAAGACCCGCGCCTCGATCCGGGAGGGATTTCTCCTCGAGGGTTGGACTGTCACCGAAGCAGCCGACGGCGACGAGGCCGCGGCACTTCTCACCGCGGGCGGCCATGACCTGTGCGTAATCGACAGGATGCTCCCTGGCCGGGACGGGATCGAGCTGGTGCGGCAACTGCGCGCGTGCGGTGACGCCACTCCCGTGCTGATGCTCACCGCCCGCGGTACGCTGCAGGACCGCGTGCAAGGGCTCGACGGTGGCGCGGACGATTATCTCTCCAAACCGTTCGCGTTTTCGGAACTCATCGCGCGCTGCCGCGCCCTGCTGCGCCGCTCCGATCGCAATCCTCCGCGAGTACTCCGGTGCGGGGACCTACAGCTCGACACCCGCGCGCGAGTCGCGGTCCGGGCCGGTCGTGAGATCGTACTCACCCCGCGCGAGGTGGATCTGCTCGAGTACCTGATGCTCAACCAAGGCCGCACGGTCAGCCGCGAGATGCTGGAACGGGAGATTTGGAAGCAACCGAGAAGGCTGACCTCACTCGATAACGTGATCGACGTGCAGGTCATGCGTCTCCGCAAGAAGGTCGATCTGTCGAACGAGGACAGCCTCATCCATACTGAGCGGGGTGTCGGCTATCGACTCGGGGAATCCGGGCCTTGAAGAAAACTTCCGGAGGCATCTCGGAGTGGTGGAGCCAGCGCACGATCCGCTTCCGCCTCGCCCTCTGGTACGCGGCGGGCGGCACCGCCCTTTTCACCCTTTTCGCCCTTTCGCTCTACTCCTACGTCGCCGTCCGGCTGGCCAGGCCGCTTGATCACCAACTGCGCCAGGACCTGCAACTGATCGACGCCAACCTGACGGTGTCCCCGAAGCGCGCGCTGCTCTGGAAGGGAAAGCCACTCGGACGCACCCCGCCATGGATGACCGACTATCCTTGGTTCGAAATCTGGGACGAGAACGACCAACTCGTCCGCCGCGTCTGGCCATTTTCCGAGAACCGCAACCTGTCGCTGCCCGGCGCCCCGCGGCGGGCAATCGGTCGCGACGGTTTCATCAGCGTCTTCAACGTCGCCCCGGACCTGCGGCTTCGGACTCTGATCGTGCCGTTCGAGTCCACTGCGCTGCCGTCGCACTGGATGATCCGCCTCATCCGCATCCATCAGCCTCACGCCGACGCCCTGCCCGACCTGCGCCTCATCATCTTTGTATCCCTGCCGGTCGCCGTCGCGCTCCTGGTGCTCGGCGGACACTTTCTTACCCGCCGTTGGCTGCTACCCCTCGACCATATGGCGGCGGAGGCCAACCGGATCTCGGCGGATGAACTGGGCCGGCGGTTGCCGGTGGACAACCCGGCGGACGAGCTAGGCCGGCTCGGAACGGTCTTCAACGTCACCCTGGATCGACTCCAGAATTCGTTTGATGCACTGGATCGCTTTGTCGCCGACGCCTCGCACGAGTTGCGCACGCCGCTGACCACTCTGCGGAGCGTCGGAGAGGTCGGCCTGCGCAAGGGTCGCACCGAGAGGGAATACCGGGAGATCATCGCGTCGATGCTCGAGGAAGCCCAGCGACTGCAACAGCTCGTGGAGCGTCTGCTCGATCTCGCGAGTGCCGACGGCGGCCGGATGATGGAACGCACCGCGGTGGCTCTGCTGGAGTCAGCCCGCGAATGCGCCGCCGATCTCGCCGTACTCGCCGAACAAAAGCGGCAGCGGATCGAGGTCGCGGGCGACGACTGCACGGTCGTCACTGATCCGGTACTGTTCCGCCAGGCCCTGCAGAACCTGGTGGAGAACGCGATCAAGTACGCACCGGAGGAGACCGTTATCCAAGTGAGCGTGCGCTGTGCAGGGGAGATCTTGGAGGTGAGTGTGAAAGACGAGGGCCCAGGGATCGCCCCGGAGGACCGCTCGCGCTTGAGTGAACGCTTCTACCGTCCCGACCGCGCCCGCGGGCGTACCAACGGGGGGTTTGGACTCGGGCTTGCGATCACCAAGGCCTACCTGCGCGTGCTAGGCGGTTCGCTCCACCACGAGCCCGCGGAGCCCCGCGGCAGCATCTTCCGGATCGAATTACCCGCGGGCTGAGTCACCCTGCAGGGCGGGTCGACTTGGACCGAGAGAGGAGGTTTCCCACAAAAAATTCAGGCTGCGCCGATTGCGGAGCCTGATCGCCCCTCGACCATCACGGAATCCGACTGTCGATGGCCGCAGACACCGATTCCCCAAACCCTGCGGCCTCGCACCCGAATTCGGGTTGGCGTCGCCTAGGAATCGGGGTGCTCTTCCTCCTCGCTGCGGTCCCGGTCTGGCGGGTGCTCGATCTCACCGCGGATGCGCGCCGAAACGTGGTTTACTGGGATGAGTTCGATACGACGCTCGCCTTCGTCCTCAAGCTCGACTCCGGACCATCGGCTGCGGAGTTCGTCCGGGAGCTGTTCAGCATCAACAGCGAGCACCGCATGGTGGTCAGCAGGCTGATCTTCGCCGCCAACTACTGGCTGACCGGCGGGATCGACTTCGTGACCTTCAACTGGATCGGCAATTTGGCGATCCTGGCGGCATGCCTTGCGCTCGTGCTGCAACCAGGAGCAGCCGGCCGGCGCCTGCTCCTCGGTCTCACCTTATCCGTCTTCGTCTTTCAGCTGGGCAACTACGAGAACCTCGTGTGGTCAGGAGCATCGATCGACCACTTTGTCGTGATCCTTTTCGCAGTGCTGACCTGCCTGGCGCTTTCCGTGCCGGGTACGGCGACGACGTCGATGGGAATCGCCACGGGACTCGCGGCCACTTTTACCCTGGCCCACGGGCTCGCCATTTGGCCGGCGGGCGCGTTTTTACTAGCGCAGCGGCGACGGCGACGGGCGCTGATTGCCTGGTTGATCACCGGCATGGCCGCGGCCGGGCTTTTCCTGACGGGTTTTCGTCTCACCGCTGGCGAGGCCGTCCAGGTCATGTCAATTGAGCAAGCCGCCCGGATCGCGCTGTACTGGCTGGCCCTGCTCGGATCCACCCCTGCGCTGGGCAACAGGACGTTGGCTCCCGTTGCCGGCGTGATGCTGGTCATTCTTTCGGCATTCCTACTTCGTCGGCGCGGCGCAGGCCGAAATCCCGTCTTTTTCACGCTGCTGCTCTTCCTCGGGTTCGCCGCCTCCCTGATCGCGATCGGCCGGGCGGAACACGCCAAGGGGATCGTCTTCTCGCGTTACCAGATCATCAGCGCGCTCGCTTGGGCGATCATCCTGTGGCTGGCGACTGAAGGCAGGATACGGACGCGACGGCCCCGACTCGCCCTGACCGCCGTGGTGACCTTGCTGCTGGGCTTCAATTTCGCCCTGAATCGGGGCTACCGCGACAAACTCGACTCGTGGATCACCTGCCGAGATCTCGCCGTGAACATGTACATTGAACACGGCGAAGACGGCAGGGGAGACTTCACCCTCCATCCGAACCCAACCCACTCCACCAGCCTGCTCAAGACTGCTCGGCGCCGAGGCCTTTACGCGATCGAGGCGGTTTGCAACCGGGAGGAACCGTCTCCACGCGCGGTGGAATCCGGACGGATCACCTATCATATCGAGACGGTCGACGCCAACCCGGTGCGGACCGTGATCAAAGGCTGGGGAGGCATTGACGGCGTCTCCCTGGGGCGCGGAGCGATCAGCGTGATCCTGCGCCGTGAAAACATCTCGTACGTCTACTCCAGCGTCACCGTACCTCGAAATGACGTACCGGCGATCATGCGACAGCCCAACTGGGGGAATGCGGGCTTTTCCCTAGCGTTGCCGGCGGCGGACATACCCTCGGGCGAGTATCGGATCGGCCTGCTCGTTCACGCCGGCGGCCGCGACGAGTACGTGATGACCGCTAGGAAGATCACGATTCCGGACGCAGTCCCGCGCGCCGCGGATTGACCCTCCTCAGCGCGCCAGTTTGCGCAGCCAGAGCTGGCCGCCGCCGCCGCGCGCGCACAGCGGCATGCGCTCGCGGAACCACGCGTGGCGCGTGTTGAAGAGCCAGCCGGTGAAGAGCTCGATACGATAGGCCGCGTTGTGCATCAGGAACGCGCGCAGCAGGTACTGCTCGTTCCACGCACGGCCCTCGTCGAACCACTCGCGCGGATACTCCAGGTTGCCGGCCACGTCGTGGATGTGGATCAACACTCCGGGCGCGAGCGCGGGCAGCACGTCGAAGTAAAGCCGGTTCACGTCGCTCCCGATCTTGCTCACGTGCGACGAGTCGATGAACAGCACGTCACCCGCGCCGAGCGCGGCGAAGGCCTCCAGCGGCACCTCCTGGACGCGACGCTCGATGAGCGTGACGCGGCCGGCGTCGCCCTCGCGCAGCAGCGGGCGCAGCCGCCGCATATCGGGATCGATGAACGTGAACTCCACCGCGCCCCCGAGCACGCGGTCGTTGAGGTCGAGCATCGCCGCCGAACTGAAACCGGATCCCACCTCGATGATTTTCCGCGGCCGCGCCTCGCGCAGCATCGAGTAGAGCATGATCGCGTCGAAGTGCCCGTAGGACGGGTTCGCGAGATGGAAGCGCCTGCCGGGCGCAGGCTCCTCGGGAAAGGGCTGCTCCGCGTACCAGCCGGCGAAGCGTTCCAGCCGCTCCAGCTGCCCCGCCTCGTTAAGATCGACCCCGGGAAACGGCGGACCGAACCCGCCGCGCGCGAAGGCCTCCGCCGTCTCCTCGCGCGACGGCAGCGGCGAGTAGAAATGCCCGGGCGGGAAAAACCTCGCCCAGTCCGCCTGCGCCGAACGCAACTCTCCGAGCTCGCGCCGCAGCCGCTCGTTTTCCCGCGCCGCCCGCCGGTAAGGCGGCAACAGCCGGAGGAAGGGCTCGAGGATGGAACTCATCGGCGGAAGCCAGCGGATGCTTCAGTTTCCGGTCCCGAGCGCAACCCCGCGCGAACGCCCACCGCGCCGGCAAGCCGAGGGCCATTTCCCAAGCAGGAGATGAGCCCACGGAACACCCGGATAGCACGGAAGCCTACGGCAGCCAAACATCGGCCACCTCTCCTGCCGCACGACCTAGAACAATTCGTTCCCGCTGTTCCTCATTCGTGAGCCTTTGTGTCCACTCGTGGTTCAGTCCCAAAAACCTCGCCCCGCGAACACGTCCTGAACCGCTCGTCCGTGTGGATCCGTGTCCATCCGTGGTTACTCCCCCGCGGAGCAAGTCGGGAACGCGTCCCGAAGCACGTCACCTCAGCGTCGCACGCTGATCTCGAGGTTGAGCACCTGATACGCCAGCTCGCGCGAATCGGTCCCTATCCGCCAGCCGGTCTGATCGCCCTCGAAGATCTGCACCAGCCGAGAAATCCGCGGTTCAAATTTGAGACCTTCGGAACAGCCTTTGGCCGTCGCGGTTTCCGCATGGTCCGCGGCGGGCGGCCGCGGCTACACCCAGCATCGCTGATCCGTGTCCATCCATGTCCATCCGTGGTTACTCCCCCGCGGAGCGAGTCGGGAACGCGTCCCGAAGCACGTCACGTCAACGTCGCACGCTGATCTCGAGGTTGAGCACCTGATACGCCAGCTCGCGCGGATCGGTTCCTATCCGCCGTCCGGGCTGGTCGCCCTCGAAGATCTGCACCAGCCGAGAAATCCGCGGTTCAAATTTGAGACCTTCGGAACAGCAGTTGTGTCGGTCAAGTTCTGCAAAAGCGGATCGGTGGTCTGATGGTTTGGTGAAATTAAATAAATATGGGGAGGGTCTAGGGGCTGTTTGGGAATAGCCGGTCAGAGTTTTAGCCAAACGAGGATGCAGGCGAGCGTGAG
>JAURJO010000076.1 GCA_030832235.1 Verrucomicrobiota bacterium | reverse complement strand
GTGATGTTCGGCCGCGAGATCGGAACCAGTGGTGAGCCAGTTGCGCGAGGACCCGAGCATCCCGTGCAACAACACGAGCGGCGGCCGCCCGGCCCCGCCGAGATCACGGTGGTTCAGCAGGGGCGCCGCCGCGCGATCGGCCGCGCTCATTTGCCCGCGAAGGTTTTTTCCCCGGCCTCGATCGCAAAAGGCAGCTTGTTCTCCCTCGGTGGCAGCGGACACGTGGAGTGCGGCGTGAAGGCGCAGGGCGGATTCTCCGCGAGATTGAAGTCGAGCATCACGCGGCCGTTCACCGGCCATTCGGTGTAAAGGAACCGGCCGCCGCCGTAGGTGCTCAGACCGGTGGTCGCGTCGGCGAAGACGAAGAACAACGGGTTCTCCTTTCCCTCGTCGAACGGGATCAGCTCGTACGTGCGCCCGGCGTATTCGAAAACCGCTTTGCCGGGCACCGGCTCCGGACTGACGTGGCCGAGCACGCTGGTGACCGGAATCATCCGCGGGGGCGTGAACTCAACCCAGCGGGCCTCGATCCGCAGCGCCGGGTTGTGACGGTGATACTCGATTCCGGGGAACCCGGTCCGCAACGGCGCCGCGCTGTCCTTCACGCGCAATGCCAGCCGCCCTCCGCGTTCCACTCCAAAGAAACTCACCGTGCCGGCGGTCACCGTGGTCGGCCGCTCCGTCCCCTGCCCCAGCGTCATCTCCACGGCGCGCACGCGCCTGCCCGCCACTTGGGCATCGACGCCCGACTCCGCCGTGAAGGTGATGCGCCGGTCATTGGAGATCGCCACGCGCCCTAGCCGGGAGGGACCGGCGGCAAGGACGACGCGGTTGGCTTTGTCACTCCCCACCGTGCTTTCACCGTCCGGTAGAAAGTGTAGCCCGATCAAGGTGAGCCAGCCGTCGGGAGCCGTGAGCTTCTCCACGCGCACGGCACGCGCGGATTGGACGTTGGCGGGAACCGCGGACGCGCCGAGGAGCGACGAGCCGAGCGCCGCGACACCGAGAGCACGCGCAAAAAAGCGGGGGAACATTCCGCCCAGTGTGCCGCAGGCGCCGGTGCGTCAAGCCGCCGCGTCGGGAGAAACGCACCCGGAGCCGCCCGGAAAGCGAACCGGGACCAAGCGATTCCAACTTCCGTCTCCCGCCGTCAATCCTGTCCCCCGCGTCCCGGCGCACGAGGAAGTCCCGGCGAATCCGCCCTTCGACCGGCGGCACGCGTCTCGGTTTGATCGAAGGCGCCTCCGGGTTACGCCGCGTCGGAAAATCCCGAAAAACTCGCATCCCCTCGTGGCCCACCCCGACGCGGCCGGAACACCCCATTCGTCCCCGACCGCCCGCGTCGGCCTGAAAACCAACCTTTCCAATCTGTAATTTCCGCGAAAGCCGCCGGCAAAGGGCGTGTGGCATCCTGGGCGGACTTCCACGAACGCCATGAACACATCACACCTGCCCACCCGCACTTTTAACCGCCGGCCGGCCATCCTGGCCGCGTGCGTCGTCGCCCTCGCGGGCGCCTTCGCCGCCGGCGCGCAATCTGCCAAGCCCGAACCGAAATCCGCCGTTGATCTCCGCCGCGACACGAGCGACGTCAACCGCGGCCCTCTCGAGTCCGGCAGCTTCTCCTCCGTCGTGAAGCGCGTCGCGCCGAGCGTCGTGAAGATCACCACCTCGACCAAGGCCAAGCGCGTCGCTGGCGCCAACCCGGCCCTGCCGCCCGGTTTCGACCATCCGATGTTTCGGCAGTTCTTCGGCCAAGGCCCCCAAATCCAGACGCCCCCGCAGAGCGGGCTCGGCTCCGGGGTGATCATCAGCACCGACGGCTACATCGTGACCAACAACCACGTCATCCAGGGCGCCGATGAGGTTCTGGTCTCGTTCGACGACGGCCGCGAAATGAAGGCCAAGGTTGTGGGCCGCGATCCGCAGACCGACATCGCCGTCGTGAAAGTGGGGGCGAAGGAATTGCCCGCCGTGACGTTCGCCGACAGCTCGCGCATCGAGGTCGGCGACCGCGTCCTCGCCATCGGCAATCCGTTCGGCATCGGCGAAACCGTCACCACCGGGATCGTTAGCGCCAAGGGCCGCCGCGCCGGGCTCGGACTCGACTACGAGGACTTCGTGCAGACCGACGCCGCGATCAATCCGGGTAATTCCGGCGGCGCGCTCATCGACATCGACGGCCGCCTCATCGGGATCAATACCGCCATTCTCAGCCGCAGCGGCGGCTTCCAAGGCGTGGGGCTCGCCGTCCCGTCGAATCTCGTCAGCCAGGTCGTCGACGGCCTCGTCCGCGACGGCAAGGTCGTGCGCGGGTTCCTCGGGGTCGGCGCGCAGGACGTCACGCCCACGCTGGCCGAGTCGCTCGGCCTTAAGGACCGCCGGGGTGCGCTCGTCGCCGACGTGCAGCCGGGCAGCCCCGCCGCCAAGGCCGGCCTCCGCAACGGGGACGTAATCACCCAGGTGAACGGCGAGCCCGTCGAGGACGCCAACCGGCTCACGTTCAAGGTCGGCGCCATCCCGCCCGGCGCGAAGGTCGAGCTGGAGGTGATCCGCGACGGCGAGAGCCGCACGATCAAGGCCACCACCGCGGAACGCACCGCGGCCGCCCTGCGCGGCGACTCTTCCGGCGGGCCTGAATCATTGGCCAACAACGATGACGGCGTGCTCAACGGCGTGACGGTGGACGACCTGAAGCCGCAGGTGCGCAACCAGCTGAATCTTCCCGCCCGCCTGAAGGGGGCCCTCATCACCGAAGTCGATCCCGCGAGCTCGGCGGCGAAAGCCGGTTTGCGGCCCGGCGACGTGATCCTGGAGCTTAACCGTCAGCCAGTAACCTCCGCCCGCGACGCCGTGGAGCTCAGCGCCAAGGCGGACGGCAAAAAGACCCTGCTGCGCCTTTTCTCCCGCGGCACCACCCTCTTCGTGGTGGTCGATGAAACCGCGAAGGACTCCGCGCAGTAACCAAGGCGGAACTTCATTTGAGGTAGGAACAGACAGGTACGCCAGCGGCGGCCCCGGTTGCTAGACGACCGGGGCCGCTTTTCTGTCCCTGTTCACACTCCGCGCGCATCTTGTGCTTTTTCGCGGCCAACCGAAATTCCCGCAGGGGTGCCAGAGGCACAAAAATCAGCCGCGAAGCCGGTTCGCGCCACTCGCCACTTTTCAACCGCCGCTGCAACTGCCACGTTCCCGACCATGCGCGTGCTCGTAGTCGAAGATGACGCCAAAATCGCCTCGTTCGTCGTGCGCGGACTGAAGCAGGCGGGCTACGC
>JAURJO010000075.1 GCA_030832235.1 Verrucomicrobiota bacterium | reverse complement strand
GGGGCCGACCGCGCGGATGAGCATCGCTTTCTCGCCCGGGCCGCTCAGCACGAATCCGGGAATCGGGGTGCCGGCCGCGCCGCCAACCGCGACTCGCGCGGAAAGATTGGTGAGGCGCGCGGTGTTCCGCGGGGTTTCGCCCGCGCGGACAAACGTCGCCGTAAGTTCAGTGCTGAGGAGCGAGGGGAAAAGAAAGGGCCGGGGATCGGTGCCGCTCAACGCGCCACTCCATCCCGCGAACTCCCAGCCCGGCGCGGGAGTGGCTGCGAGTTCGATCCGCTGTCCCTCCATCACGGTGGCGGGCAGCGGGGTGAACGCGGCCGCGTTGTTCCGGCCGGTCACCGAGCCCTGGCCGGCCACGGTGACGTTGAGCGCCGTGAGCTTGATCAACTCCAGCCCGTGAAACACGTCGTCCTCCGCGTCCGTGTTCACGAGCAGCAGATCGGCGCCGCCCGGGCCGCGATTCCGGAAGGCCCAGTCCGTGACGACGACCGAACGCGTCACCCAATCGCCCTGATTGGTCTTCGTGACAGTGAACGCGGTCTTCTGGCTGTCTCCGGCGGCATCGTAGCGCAGCGCGAATTGTCCGGTGCCGCGGTTGAGGTAGGTCACGGCGATCTGCACCGGCTGGCCGGGCGATGGCAGCAGCTTGTCGTGGATGTCGAAACTCATCGTATCCCGGCTGGACGCATGATCGAAACCGCGCGCGAAGCGGTCGTAAGGATGCGACGTCTTCGTCAGCGGGCCGTTGACCCGCCAAAGCGCCTTGCTGGTGGCGTCGGGGTTGATCTGCGTGATGAAGCGCTCGTAGTTTCCGGGGACGATGCCCCAGCCGGCGTCGTTGAAGCCCGTCTGGTTGTCACGTTGGTAGACTTGGCCGTTCGTGGCGGAGACAACGTCGTCCATCCGGGCGCCTTGGGCGGCGTATGCCTGGCAGATGGCGAGGTAACGGGCCTGATTGTTCGCGTTGTCCGGTTGCCCGCCGAAAGCGGCGGCGGGGAATTTCTCCTTGTCGGACGCATCGAGCCCTTGATGGAGAATGCAGAAGCCTCCGCCGGCCGTGGCCGGAACGAGTTCCGCGGCCCACTTGTTGAAGAACTCGAACGCGAAACCGATGTCGTCGGCCGTCGTCCGCTGGAGGCAGGACTCGGTCACGTCCCAGATGCTTTGGCCGGCGTGCAGCTGCTCGACGGCCGTCCAGTACATGTTCAGGCGGAGGTTGAGCTGGAAGAAGGGCTTGCTCCACGTCTGGTCCATCTCGTTGCGCGAGAAAAACCGCATGCCGGGCGCGGGATCCACGGCGATCGACCGGAAGGACGTGCTGACCTCCTGGGAGCCGGTCAGGTGATGGCCGCGAACCTGCCCGCCGTATTTGGCGCCGAAGCCGCCCTTCACATTCCGGTTCACCCAGGTCCACTCGACCGGGAATCCGGTGCTCTCGATGTCCTGGAACAGCAGTGGAATCACCGGCCCCGGACCCTCCTGAAACGCCTTCCGGTAGACCTCGAATGCCCACAGACGATGGTCCCGCCACTGCTGGGCGCTGATGCCGTAGGCCTGCTTGTCCGCCGCTGGCGTGATCGCGTTCGCATTCTCGTAGGGCTCCTCATCGCCCGTGGCGCCGGTATCCACGCGCACAAACGCGATGCGCGGCCGCTGGCTAGCCGGGACGCCGGTGCGCAGATGCGCCGCCAGGCTGTTCACCATTTCCTCGAAATAGACCCGGAAGCGCGGGTGGAGGTAGTAACCGTAGGTGTAGGTGTCGTCCGACAGCGACGGAACATCGCCGCCGTTCTTGAGGAACATCCACGCCGGCATGCTGCTGCCCTTGCTGCCACCCACCGTGAGGATCTGGACTATGAACTTCTCGTTTTGCGCGTCGGCGAATGCCAGCTGCCGGTCCAGTGCGGTCCAGTCGAAGACGCCCCGCGCCTTGTTCACGTTGAACCACGTCTCAGAGTATGACTGGCCTCTTGTGAAGGGGTACTGCGCGACGGTGTTGAAGCCGGACCGGTCCCAGACCCCGTATGCGTCCCGAGGTAGTCCAAGGTCGGCTCGCAATCCGACGCGGGGTCCCAACAGGGCGGCGGCAAAGAGGAGAAAAACGTATTTATTGCCGTGGGCGTTCATGCCGGCGCAAGGCGAGCAGGGCGAGAAGTACGATGGGTTTGAAGCGAGGGCTCACGGCTGCTTCTTCTTCGCGCGTCGCGTCGCCGCTCCTTCGCCGTTGGAGATTCGCGGGGAAAGGTACTGGTCGAAAACCTCACCTTTCCCGAGGGCGCGCGGATCCTCCTGGCGGCGCAGTTCCGCCATGAGTTTCTCGCGGAGGACGGCGACCCGACCGGCAAAGACAGGATCGGCGACCAGGTTCTTGACGCAGTCGGGGTCACGGGAGAGGTCGAAAAGCTGCTCCGCGGGACGCTTGCCGAACGCGTGCTGCCAGTACGGGTCCTGTTGGCCCGATTTGGCCACGAATGACTTGGACGGACCGTCGTCCGTGTCGCGCAGATCGCGGGCGGGATCGCCGCACGGCCAGCGGTCCGGGGCGAAATTGCGGATGAAGAGCAGGCTTCCCTCCCGGATGCCGCGCGTGGGATAGCCCAGTCCCGCGGGTGAACCGGGACGGGCGAGGACGTCGTTGCGCTCACGCCCGACGAGGACGAACCCGCGGTCACCCTTGGGATCGTTCCGGAGCAGATCGGTGAAACTACGGCCGGAGACCGGGGCCATGCCTTGCGCGGTGCCATTCACGCCGAACAGGTCGAGAAAGGTCGGCGCGAGATCGATGAAGCTGATGAAGTCGGCGACGCGGCGGCCGGGACTCAAAATGCCCGCGGGCCATGACGCGACCACGGGGATCCGGTGCGCGTCGTCGTAAGTGTGACCCTTCACGCGCGGAAACGGCATGCCGTGATCGGAAGTAACAACGATCAGGGTGTTCCTGGCCTCCCCGCTGGCCTCGAGTGCGGCGACCAACGAGCCGACCTGCGCATCGTAAGCCTCCACTTCGATCGCGTAATCGAGCATGTCGCGCCGGATGACATCGTTGTCCGGCCAATAGGCCGGCACGCGGTCGATGTCCGCGGTCTTTTTGCCGGCTTGGATTCCCGAGTCAGGTTTGTAGGCCCGGTGCGGGTAGCCGCTGCCGAACCAGTAGAAAAACGGCGTGCCAGGGGCGCGCGCTTTCAG
>JAURJO010000074.1 GCA_030832235.1 Verrucomicrobiota bacterium | reverse complement strand
GGATGATGTGCATCAGGAAATCGACCGTGCTCATCTCCTTCGCCGCGCCGGTGTAACGGGCGAGGCCCTTGGAGTCCAAAGTCGCGGGGTCGGCGTGAAACCCCGCACCGGGCGTAAACAAATTGGAGACCACCAGACCGATGATCAGGGCGAGCGTGGTGATCACCTCGAAGTAGATGAGCGCCTTCCCCCCCACGCGCCCGATCTTCTTTAGGTCACCCATTCCAGCAAGACCGACCACCACCGAGGTGAAAATGATCGGGCCGATGAGCATCTTGACCAGCTTCACGAAGGCGTCGCCGAAGGGCCGCATCGACACGCCCCATTTTGGCTCCAGGTAACCCAGCAGGCCACCGAGCACGATGCCGATCAGCACCTGGACGTAGAGGGAAACCCGCGGGGAACGGGCGGGCGCGGGAATCGGGTCGCTGGAAGACATGGGAGTGAGGCTGCCGGGCGCAGCGGGATAATGGGAGCGGAAACAACACCGGGCGCACCCGCGAGCACCGACTCCGCGCCGTCGGGGAAGTTAGCGGGCTTTCAGTGAGCCCAACCCGGGCTAATTCCGTCGCGCGCCACTTTCATTCTTTGCGAGCCCCGCCGAATCCGCGGCGAGCGGCCGCGGCTACACCGCACGCGTTTCAATCGAAAAAGCCTTACACCCTTTCCTAAATAAATACCTCTGATGTAGCCGCGGGCGCAACCCGCGGATCGCCCATCGCACGGGCATCCTCACCACTTCACATCCTCTCACCTTTCCTTGTCACTCCCAGCGCGGCTCCGTCGCGCCGTGGCGTTTTCCCTCTCGACACCGCGCGGCGCGGCGCGCCCTTCTGGCCGCATGTCCGCGCCGAACCTCGTCGAGTTCCGGGACGTCGCCAAATGCTTCGGTGACGGCCCCGCGGTGCTTTCCGGGGTGAACTTGTCGGCGCGACCCGGCGACCTCGTGGCTCTGATCGGGCCGAGCGGTTGCGGGAAATCGACGCTGCTTCGGCTGGTCGCGGGGCTCAGTCCGCTGAGCGGCGGCGAGCTCATCGTCGACGGTCGGAGCCCGGGCGAGGCCGCCGGCGAACTGGCGTTCGTATTCCAGGAAGCGAACCTGCTTCCCTGGCTCACGGTCGCGCAAAACGTCGAGGTGCCGCTACGCCTGCGCGGCGCGCCCGCCGCGGAGCGCGCCCGGGCGCGGGAGCGGGTACTGGAGCTGGTGCGGCTGGCCGAACGCGCGGATGCTTATCCCCGCCAGCTCTCAGGCGGACAAAAAATGCGCGTTTCGCTCGCCCGAGCCCTCAGCGTCTCGCCGAGGATCCTGCTCCTCGATGAACCGTTCGGAGCGCTCGACGAGATGACGCGCGAGCACCTCAACGAGGAATTGCTCGGCATCCGCGAGGCCACGGGGTGGACCGCATTCTTTGTTACACACTCGGTGGCCGAGGCGGTTTTCCTCTCCAGCCGCATCGTGGTGATGGCCGCCAACCCGGGCCGCGTGCACGCGGAGATCAACGTTCCCCTTGCCTACCCACGGACGGCGGAAACGCGCGTGTCGCGGGAGTACCTGGACCTTGTCGCCCAAGTTTCGCGCGTGCTCCGTTCTGTGGAGGACGCGACGGGGCCGGCGGCGCCATGAAGAAACCGCTGCTCCACGTCCTGCTGCCCGCCGCCGCCGGGGTCGCGTTCCTCGCGGTCTGGCAGGGCGCGCATCTCTCGCTTTCCGAGGACTCCCGCTTCCTCCTCCCCTCGCCGGGCGGGGTCTGGCAGGCGATGCTGGACCACCGGGAATCGCTGATCCGGGCGACGCTCAACACCGCCGAGGGCGCCCTCGCTGGCTTTGGTCTGGCGGTGGTGGTGAGCACGGTGATCTCGGTGCTGCTGTCACTCTCCCCGTGGGTGCGTCGCGCCTTCTACCCCTACCTGATGGCGCTGCAGATGACGCCCCTGCCCGTGCTGGCGCCGATCTGCGTGATCTGGGTGGGGGCGGGCCTGAAGAGCGTCGCGCTGCTGACGTTCGTGATCTCGTTCTTCCCCCTGGTGGTGAACACGACCCAGGGACTCATCTCCACCGACCGTCACCTCGTGGAGTTGTTTCAACTCTACGGCGCGCGACCATGGCAAAACTTGGTTCTCCTGCGGATTCCCGCCGCGTTGCCCTATTTCTTCACCGGCCTGCGTATCGCCGCGACCATCGCGCCCATCGGGGCGGTCGTGGCCGATATGAACGCCGGCACTTCGGCCGGAGACGGCGGCGGGCTCGGCTTCCGCGCAGTCATCTTCGCCAGCCAGGCAAAGTACGCCGCGCTCTTCGCCACCGCCGTGACGACCTGCGTGCTCGGCTTCCTGCTCAACGCCCTCGTCCTGCTGATCGCCTGGATCTCCCTCCATCACTGGCACGACTCGTACGAGCGGACCGACCGTTGAACCGCCCGCGTTGCAAAGCGCGTTATCCTGGGCTCCTGTCCTTCCGCCCATGAAGACCGCCGCGCTGCTCGCCCTTTGCCTAGCCGCCCTTTCCTCCGCCCAAGCGGCCGGGGCGCCACGGAAACTGATCGTGCAGCTGGATTGGATGGCGGAGCCCGAGCACGGCGGCTTTTACCAGGCGCAGGCCCGCGGCTTCTTCCGGGAGGAAGGCCTCGACGTGACGCTGATCCCAGGCGGACCCGGCGCCCACGTGATGCCCAGCGTCGCGACCGGTAAAGCGGACATCGGCCAGGCCGACGACGTCGGCGCCCTGATGCAGCAGGCGGAAGGTCTGCCCTTCGTGCAATTCGCGGCGGTTTTCCAGGACGACCCGGCGGGCATCCTGGTCCACGCGGAGAGCAAGGTCCGCAAGTTCGAGGACCTGCAGGGCAAGACCATCATCGCGCGCCCCGGCTGGCCGTTCCTCGAGTTTCTCAAGCGAAAGTACGACCTTAAGGTGAACGTCGTCGCGCAGAACTTCTCCAGCGCCGCATTTCTCAGCAACAAGGAGGCGCTCCAGCAGGGCTACTACATCGCGGAGCCCTACCACATCACCAAGGCCGGCGGGAAAATGCCGCGCTTCCTCGCGACCTGGGACGCCGGCTACCGCGGCTACGCCGTCCTTGTCACCAGCCGGAAAGTCGCGCGGGAGCGGGCCTCGGACCTGCAGGCCTTCACTCGCGCTTACATCCGCGGCTGGCGCGACTATCTCGAGGGTGACCCGCGGCCGGCGCATGCGCTCATGAAGATCGCCAACCCGGGGAACACCGACGAGTTCATGGATTTCTCGCGGCGCATGATCATCGGGGAAAAACTGGTCACCGGCCGTGAGGCCGACGGCGGACCGGCCCGCATCGGCCACCTCGACCCCGCGCGTTTCGCCCGCCAGATCGCGATGCTCGAGGAGCTCGGGCTTGTGCCTAAAGGAAAACTCGCCGCGGACCGCGTGATGACGACGGAGTTCCTGCCGAAGTAGGTGCGGCGCCGGGCCGGCACCGCGCACGCGGAAAAGCCACTTGCCAGTCCCGCGGGGCGCGCGAAATCATCCGCGCCCCATGATCATCCGACCGAAGGTCCGCGGCTTCGTTTGCGTCACCGCCCACCCCGAGGGCTGCGCCGCCCACGTTCAGGAATGGATCAATCACGTGCAGAGCCGCGGCGCGATCGCCGGCGGCCCGAAGCGCGTCCTCATCATCGGCGCCTCGACCGGCTACGGCCTAGCCTCGAGGATCACTTCCGCCTTCGGCTGCGGCGCCGCTACTGTCGGGGTGTTTTTTGAGCGCCCGTCGGAAGAGGGCCGCCCCGCCACTCCGGGCTGGTACAACACTATCGCAGTTACCCGCGCGGCCCGCGCCCGCGGCCTCTATGCCGGCAACATCAACGGCGACGCGTTCTCGGACGACATCAAGCAGCGGACGCTGGCAATGCTTCGCGCCGACGTCGGTCCGGTCGACCTCGTCGTCTATTCACTCGCATCCCCGCGCCGCACCCATCCGCGCACCGGCGTGGCCCACCGCTCGGTCCTGAAGCCGGTCGGCGCCTCTTACACCAACAAGACCGTCGACACCGACAAGGGCGTGGTCTCCACCGTGACGATCGATCCGGCCAACGAGGCCGAGATCGCCGACACCACGGCGGTGATGGGCGGCGAGGATTGGGAGATGTGGATGAACGCGTTGTCGGAAGCCGGCCTGCTCGCTCCCGGGGCGCAGTCGGTCGCGTACTCCTACATCGGGCCCGAGGTCACCTGGGCGATTTACAAGAACGGCACGATCGGCCTCGCCAAGAACGACCTGGAGCGCGCCGCCCGCAACATCGACTCGCTCCTGAAGCTCAACGGCGGCGGCCGCGCTTTCATCTCGGTGAACAAGGCACTGGTCACGCAGGCCAGCTCCGCGATCCCCGTGGTGCCGCTCTACATCTCGATCCTCTACAAGATCATGAAGGCCGCCGGCACCCACGAGGGCTGCATCGAGCAGGTGCATCGGCTGTTCGCCACGCGCATGTACAACGGGAGCAAGCCTGGCTTCGACGAGGCCGGCCGCGTGCGCATCGACGACTGGGAGATGCGTCCCGAGATCCAAGCCGCGGTGCGCGACATCTGGCCGCGCGTCACAACCGAGAATCTCGCCGAACTCACCGACATCGCCGGCTACCGCTCCGATTTCCTAAAACTCTTCGGCTTCGGCCTGCCTGGAATCAATTACGAGGCCGAGACCGAGCCGCACGTACCGATGCTCTGAGCGGCCCGGCCGCGCCTTTTCCCATGCGTGCGGTCGTGCAACGCGTCGCCTCCGCCCGCGTCACGGTGGAGGGTGCCATTACCGGCGAGATCGGCCCGGGCCTGCTGGTCCTCCTCGGCGTCGGCCGTGAAGACACCTCCGAGGACGCCACCTGGCTCGCCGGCAAGGTGGCCGCGCTACGGATCTTCGAGGATGAGACCGGACGCATGAACCGCGCGGTGACGGAAACCGGTGGCGGGATTCTCGTGGTGAGCCAGTTCACGCTCTTCGCCAGCACGCGCAAAGGAACGCGCCCGTCGTTCAACGACGCGGCTCCGCCCGACCACGCGATCCCGCTCTACGAGGAGTTCAACCGTCTGACCGCCGCCGCCCTCGGTCGCCCGGTGCAGACCGGAAAATTCGGGGCGCGCATGGACGTCGCGCTGGTCAACGACGGACCGGTGACGATCCTGATCGACTCCAAGGCCCGGGAGTAAATCCGGGCGCGCGCTGGACTCGCGCCGAACCCGCCGTTTGCTCGCGGTATGCGCCGCTTTTCCCCGCTCGTGCCCCTGCTGGCCGCCGCCGTCTCCCTTCGTCTCGCCGCCGCCACTCCCGAAGAGGAGGCGCTTGGACACTTCCGCGACCTTGCCGAGACGCGCAACTACACCCTCGGGCGGCCGGTTTCCCCGCAGGTCACACCCGACGGCAAGCACGTTGTCTTCCTCCGTTCGTTGCCGCGCGACCCGACGCTGCGGCTCTTTGAGTTCGACCTCGCCGCCGGCAAGGAGCGCGAGCTCCTGACGCCTGCCCAATTGCTCGGTGGCGCCGAGGAGAACCTGAGCGCCGAGGAAAAGGCCCGCCGCGAACGTCAGCGCCAGAGTCTGAAAGGTTTCACCGCCTACCAGATGTCGCGGGACGGGGCGCGCCTCCTGGTTACCCTCTCCGGTCGGCTTTACCTCGTGGAGCGCACGACGCTCAAGGTCACTCAATTGCCCGGCGCCGGATGGATCGACCCGCGCTTCTCACCCGACGGCCGACTCGTGGCGGCCGCAGGTCCGGATCGTGAGTTGCACATGATCGATCTCGCCGCCGGAACGGAACGCGCCGTGACCTCCGGCGCCACCGCGACCGTCTCCCACGGCACCGCCGAGTTCGTCGCCCAGGAGGAAATGAGCCGCAACCGCGGCTTCTGGTGGTCGCCCGACTCCGCGACGCTGCTCGTGCAGCAGACCGACGAGGCGGGCGTCGAGGTCCGCCACATCGCAGACCCGCTCCACCCCGAGGCCGCGCCGGCTCGCTTCTTCTACCCGCGCGCCGGCACGCCCAACGCCGTCGTGAAGCTCTTCCTTGTGCCCCGCGAGGGCGGGACGCCGCGGCCCGTCGTCTGGGATGCCGCCGCCTTCCCGTACCTGGCCCACGTCGACTGGTCGCCCCGCGCGCCGCTGGTGATCCTGGTCCAGAACCGCACGCAGACCGAGCAACGCCTCCTCGCCGTGAACAGGGCCAGGGGCCGCACGCATGAACTGCTGCGCGAGGCCGATCCCGCGTGGCTCAACCTCGACGACAACAGTTCCGGATCCACCTCGGCGTTCCGTCCGCCGCTCTGGCTGCAGGACGGCACGCGGTTCCTCTGGACGACGGAGCGGGCCGGCGCCTGGCAGGTCGAGCTGCGCGATGCCGCGGGCGCCCTCGTGCACGAGGTCACGCCGGTGACGTTCGGCTACCGCCGGCTGCTGGGCGTCGACGAGGAGTCGGGCACCGTGTGGGTGGCAGGCGGTGACGACCCGCGCGAGGTGCACGTCTGGACCTTTCCCCTCGGGGGCG
>JAURJO010000073.1 GCA_030832235.1 Verrucomicrobiota bacterium | reverse complement strand
GCGTCCGGCGGAGGAGCTTTACGACTTGGACGCGGATCCCCTTGAAACGCGCAATCTGGCCGGCGATCCCGCCCTGGGCGCGGTGAGGGCCAAGCTCGAAGCCGCGCTCGACGCGTGGATGCGTCAGCAGGGAGACAAGGGCATGGAAACCGAGCTCGCCGCGCCGGGCCGACAACCGCGCGGTGGCGGCCGGGCCGAGAAGTCGGAGCCGAAGGAACGGCGCGGAAAAAAGCAGTAAAGTCTGTCAGCCGCCGTTGTGCGTCGAGTCGCCCTGAGGAGGGCGAGCCGGCTGACGCAGCTTTCGCCAAAGCTCGGGAACCACCCGCTTCCAACCGGCCTGCTTGGCCGAGTTCCAGACGTCGCGCCCCGCGAGCAACACCCCTCCCCAGAACAGGATCTCCGCGGCGATGAACAACCCGGTCGACCAGGCCGCCTTGGCGCCGGCGGTCGGAGCCAGCCAAGCCGCCACGGGCATCGCCAGCCACGGCAAGGCGGAGGCGAACATCAGGATGACACCAATCTTGAGCAGCATGGCCCCAGCTAGCCTCGGAGCAGGTGTTCGGCAGCAAACCGGCCGTTAAGCCGACAGCGCTGCGCGCTCAATTTCCGCCTTTTTTCCCCACCTCGCGGACGGCTCTGCCGAGTGCGAAGGGCGACGCCGGCAGCCCGGCACCGTTGAACAATGTGACCTCTGGAAGATTCACCCACGCGTAGCGCACCGCGGTGGGTTTGGGCACGGTCGGCGACGAAATCACCACAGCATCGCCGGCGATGCGCGCCTCGGCGGGATTCCATTGCCCGTCCGCCCCTGCGAGCTCGAACCCGCCCAACGCACCGCCCTTCGCAACAAGGCCCCCATTGGCGTGGTGAAAACGCACCGTGATCGCGCCGTCGCGCGCTTCATGGCCCATCGGCAGCGGCCCCGATACGGCAGGAACCTCGCGCCGGTAAACCGTGCCCAGCGCCCAAAGCGCGAGCCGGCGCCCGACCTCCTGCTTGTTCTTCGGATGAATATCGTTCGCTTCGCCGACATCGATCGTGATCGCCATGCCGGTTCGGGGCAGAGCCAGGGTGCTTCGCATCGCCTCGCGCACGGCGGGCCAGTCGCGGCCCGTTCCGGTGAAATTCGGCAACTGCGCCCATGCGAACGGTATTTCGCCCCCCCAACGCGCGCGCCAATCCGTCACCAACAGCCGCAGCTGGGCCTCGTAGAATTCCGCTTTTCCGGGGAACGTGTTCGCCTCGCCCTGGTACCACAGCATGCCGCGCAGCGCGTACGGAATCAGCGGAGCGATCTTGCCGTTGAACAAACCACCGATGTCGGCCTTCCGGTTCGCCACCTCCGCCGGATCCTGCGGACGCCGCGGCGCCTTCCCCTTGGTCTTTTTCGCGGCCTTCACCGCTTCCTCCCACTTGGCGAGGCTGGCCTCGTAGGCGCGTCGATCCTCCGCCGATACCTCGCGGGGTTTGTCCGGCCCTACGAAAAAACCCTTCAGCTCGGGCGACGCGCGCTGCGCGTCCTCCGCGATCCAGCTCTCGATCGGCGTGCCTCCGACCGAGGAGTTGATCAAACCGACCGGCGCACCGACGGCCCGGTGGATCTCCCGACCGAAAAAATAAAGCGCCGCCGAGAAGTTGCCGACCGTCTCGGGCGTGCAGATGACCCACTTCCCTTTTCCCTCCCGCTGCGGGGAAGCCGCCCGCGCCGACTCCTCCTTGAACATGCGGATCGCCGGGAACGTTGCCGCCGGCTGCTCTGCCGGGAAATCTTTCGAACGTGAAACCGTCATTGCCATGTTGGATTGGCCCGACCCCAGCCAAACCTCTCCCACCAGCACATCCCGGATCACGATCTCATTCCGGCCTTTCACGATAAGTGTACCGGCCGAGGCGTTCGCGGGCAGCGGGCCGATTTTCGCCGTCCAAGCGCCGTCCGCACCGGCGACGACATCCACGGTCCTGCCGCCAAACCCGACGCTCACCTTCTCGCCGGCATCCGCCCAACCCCATACCGGCACTGCCACGCCTTGCTGCAGCACGAGGTGATCCGAAAAGATCGCCGGCAGGCGCACGTCGGCTCGCAAGGCAGCCACGCCGGCGAGTGCGATGACCGCGAGCGAGCGGAGTAAACGAAGCGGGAGTGGGAACATGGTGTTGTGGGGTATGGCGTGAGGAACTGCGGCCCGCCCGGCGCCTGCAATGCCTAACCTGCGTCGGCTCCGGCTGGATATGCTATTGACCCGCGGTTGGGCCGGCCGAAACGATCGCCGATTGGACGGTCCGTAGCCGCCGTGCTGGCGGGGCGGATCATTCCAAAGCTCATTCCTCTTCCACCATGAAATACGGCCTCAACCTCCGCTCCGAAGGCGCCATCGACGTGCTGTCGCTGGGCGCACTTGTCCACCGCCTCGACCCGGGCATCATCCCGTTCCGCAAGGCGAACCACTGCGACATCCACGTCAGCGGTGGTGAATTCAACGTCGCCGCCAACCTCGCCGACTGCTTCCGGCTCAACACCGGCATCGTCAGCGCGATGGTCGACTACCCGATCGGCGAGCTCATCGCCGAGCGCGTGCGAGCGATGGGCGTGAAGCCGTACTACAAAAAGTTCAAACACGACGGCGTCCGCGGACCGAACATGGCCACGGTTTACAGCGACCGCGGCCAGGGCGTGCGCGCCCCGGTGGTGTTCTACAACCGCAGCAACGAGGCCGCCGGCCAGCTCAAGCCGGGCGACTTCAACTGGAAGGAAATCTTCGCCCCGGGCGTCCGCTGGTTCCACAGCGGCGGCATCTTCGCGGCGCTCTCGCCGACCACGCCGGAGCTCATCATCGAGGGCATGAAGGCGGCCAAGGCGGCCGGCGCGGTGACCT
>JAURJO010000072.1 GCA_030832235.1 Verrucomicrobiota bacterium | reverse complement strand
GACAGAGATCTTCGGCAGCACAGGGAACTTTTCCGCCAGATAGGCTTGAAATCCGCCTGTCGGGAAACCGCGGATAAACGTCGCTAATTCCGGCGACTGCCGGTCCGCCTCGGCGAGGAAAGTGCGCACGCTCCAGAAAAACATCCCGGCGTTCCACGCGTGGTTGCCTCCGGCGACGTAGCGCTCGGCGGTCGCCGCGTCGGGTTTCTCCACAAAACGCCGCACCCGGCGGAAAATGCCGGATTCCCCGCGGCTCAATTCCTCCCCCATTTCGAGGTAGCCGAAACCGGTCGCGGCATGGTCGGGCTTGATCGCAATGGTGAGGATCGCCCCACCCGAAGCCGCCCGGGGCAACGCCGCCGCCAACTGGCGTGCGAAACCCGCGCTGTCAGCGATGTAGGCGTCGGCCGGCAGCAGCGCCAGTGCGGCGTCGTCGCCTCCCCGCGCCCGGACCAGCGCGGTCGCCAGCGCCGCCGCCGGCGCCGTGTCACGCTTCGCCGGCTCCGCGACAATCTGGTCCGCGGGTATCAGTCCCGCGAGCGCCGCGCGGGTCGCGGGTAACTGCACCTCGTTGGTGAGCACAAAAATGTTCCCGGCCGGCACCGCCGCACCGATCCGCCGCACGGTCTCCTCGACGAGCGTGCGGTCCGACAGCAGCCGCAACAGGTGCTTCGGCGTATGCGCGCGGCTCATCGGCCAGAATCGTTCCCCACTGCCACCCGCCATGATGCAGGCGAAGAATTTGCGCGAATCGGACATCCCGGAAATCCGGACGCCGCCCCGCGCTCCGGCAACCTGAAAAGCGAACATCAGGTCATCTCGACCACGATCTTACCGAACTGCCCGCCGCGCTCCATGAGAGCGAAAGCTTCGGCGGCCCGCGCCAGCGGGAACACCTCGCTCACAATCGGCCGGATGCGCTTCTCCGCCACGAACGCGTTCATCGCCGACCAGTCGGCGGGAGAGCCCATCGTCGAGCCGAGCAGCGAGATCTGCCGCCAGAAAACCTTTCGCACCGGCAGAGTCGCGTCGCCGCGCGTGGCACCGAAGAAAACAATCCGCCCGCCGGCGGCCGCGGCGTCGACCAAACGGCCGAAGCCGTCCCCACCCGCGCTATCCACAATTACGTCGAACACCCCGGCCCGAGCCGTCGCCTGAGCCGGCCAATCGGCCACCGTGTAGTCGAAGCCTCCCTTGGCCCCGAGGGAGACCGCGCGGGCGATCTTGTCCGCGGAGCTCGAGGTCACCCAGACCTCCGCGCCAGCGGCCACGGCGAATTGCAGTGCGAACGTCGCAACTCCCCCGCCCACCCCACTCACAAGAACCTTTTCCCCCTTCTGCAGCCGGGTCCGCGCGAACAGCGCACGATAAGCCGTCAGCCCCGCCAACGGGAGCGCCGCCGCCTCGCGCCAGTCGAGATGCGTCGGCCGGACCGCCAGTTGGGTGACCGGCACCACGATGCGCTCCGCCAGTGTGCCATCCCGCGGCAGACCCAGGATCTGAAATTGCCCTCCCTGCGCACGTTCGTCGGTTCCCCAATGGAACGACGCATTGATCACCACTTCGCGCCCGGACCACACCGGATCCACGCCGGGCCCGGTTTCCGTGACCACGCCGGCGCCATCGGAGCCCGGGATGCACGGCCACTTCAAGCCCGCGTACTGCCCGGTCTTGATCCAGACGTCGCGATGATTGAGCGCCGCGGCCCGCAGCGTGACAACCGCCTCGCCCTCCCCGGGTCGCGGATCTGCGACCGAGGAAACGCCCATTTGATTCGGACCCGTGAATTGCACTGCGCGCATGACCGAAACCTGCGAACGCCGCTCCCCACTGGCAAGCAGGTGCATCACCCCGGAAATGCCCTTGCCTCTAAACCCACCCACCGCGTCGCTCGCTGCGTGCTCGTCGCGCTCCACAAGCCTTACAGCGTGCTCTCCCAATTCCCCCCTGAGCCGGGCCCCCGCTGGCGCACGCTCGCCGATTTCGGACTGCCCAAGGGCGTCTATCCGCTCGGCCGCCTCGACGCCGACTCCGAGGGACTGCTGCTGCTGAGCGACGAACCGGGTCTCAACACCCGCCTTCTCGACCCGCGTCACGCGCACCGCCGCGAGTATTGGGCCCAGGTGGAGCGCGTACCGGACCCGGACGCCCTGCGCCGCCTTGAGCGCGGCGGGGTCGACCTCGGTGATTTTCGCACGCGGCCGTGCCGCGCGCAGTTGCTCGACCCCGCTCCGTCCGTGCCGCCACGCGACCCGCCGATCCGTCACCGGAAGAATGTCGCCGACGCCTGGATTGCGCTCGAGCTCACCGAAGGAAAAAACCGCCAGGTCCGCCGCATGACCGCCGCCGTCGGGCATCCCACCCTCCGCCTGATCCGGGTGCGCATCGGAGAACTCCTGCTCGGCGATCTTCCTGAAGGACGCTGGCGCGAGCTCGACTCCACGGATCGCCGGCGCGTTTTCTCCCTGTTGGATTGCCCATGAAAATTCCCTTCCTACGCAACACTGTGACCGCGTTCGCTTTCATCCTGGGGAGCGTCAGCGCCAACGCCCAGTCGGGGCGTATCTTTCCGACTGAAAAATCGACATTCGTGGATCCGATCACCGGCGCCGAAATCACGGTGCTTACCTCGGATCCGGCCGGCAGCGCCAAGCCATATCAGACCCACCCAACGTGGACCGCAGACGGCAACTGGATCATTTTCCGCTCCAACCGCACCGGCTCGTCGCAGGCGTTTATCGTGAACGAGCAATCAGGAGAGATCATGCAAATTACCGATGGCCCTGCGACCGGTACCGGCAGCCTCAACCTGTCACGAAGAGAAATGAAGCTCTTCTACATGCGGGGAGGACCGGTGCGCGGTTCCTCGGATGAGAACAGATCCATCTACCCGCGTCAGTTGATCGAGCTGAATTTGGGCTCCTTGATCGTCGACGCCCGAAGTGGACGGCCTCGCACCGCCGCGGAATACGAACGTGTCATCGTCACGCTTCCGGCGGACCTGCGCGACTCCGGCGGTTTCACGCTCGATGCGGATGAGACCAAGGCATACTGGGGCGTCGCCTTCGGCCCGTCGCCCGCGAGGTCGGCTGCGGCAGCCGGCGAGCGCCGTCAGGTGGACGACGCCAATACGAATCCGGCCGAGGCACGCGAGGCGGCCCGCCGGCGCTTCGCAGAAGCGGGACGAGGTCCTGGCGGAATCCGGGCGATCGACCTTCGCAGCGGGAAGGTCACTGCAGTCATCGATGTCGACCTGCGCATGGGCCACGTTCAGGCAAACCCGTGGGTTCCGGGAGAGATTCTTTATTGCCACGAAACAACGGGTGACAGCCCGCAGCGAATCTGGGCTGTGAACTCCGACGGCACCGGGAACCGTCCCGTCTATGCCGAGACGGCCGAGGAGTGGATTACGCACGAGACCTTTTCGAATCGGGACGAGGTAATGTTCAACGTGATGGGCCACCTGCCCTACCTCCGGGAGCGTCCGACGGGTGTGGCCGTCGTCAATTTGAGGAATGGATCGGTAACGCTGCTCGGACAAATCGACGAGGACCTTGGAGGCGACCGTCGCGGTGGCTTTTGGCATTGCAACGGCTCCCTCGACGGACGGTGGGCGGTGGCCGATTCGTTCCGCGGTGATATTCATTTGATCCGCCGCTCGGATGGCCGCCGTGTGCTCCTCACGACCGGTCACGTGATGAAGCCCGATCACACGCATCCTATCTTCAGCCCCGATAGCCGACGCGTGCTTATCCAGTCCGGCCGTCGCAGCGAAGGAAAGTTTCTGGAACTGATGACGGTGAAAGTGCCCTTGGAATAGCATTCCATCCCGGGCGGCTTCCTGGGCTATTCCTCCTGGAAACCACCCTAAGTCGGATTACTAGGTGCGCCGCGGCGGGTCTGTGTTCGCCGCGCTGCGGAACGTGGAAAACTCCCCGAACGGCACCCAGATCTTCGGCTCCTCGGCGCCGGTGATGACGCATTTCCGCCAAAGCAACGCCTACGGCTTGCTGCGGTCGGTGGGCGTGCGGGGGACCTTCTGAAGCGGTCGAGCGCGTCGGCGGATTGACCTGCGCGGGATATCATTTCCCCGACGGGAAAAACGCGCCCCTCTCGCACGTTTCCGCTTCTCGTCCGATCGACCCTCGGAACCTGTTCCCCAACCCCTTCCTCTTCGGCCACGCGCCGGAATCGTTCGTGTCAATTCGTGACCCTTCGTGGTTCACCCACGCCGGGGCTACCGCCGCTCGAGCACGTCAGCGCTTTTGAAGCGCACCTTGGGCGTAGTCGCGTACTTGTCCTCCGCGTGGCGGTAGCCGGCGGCGCAGGCGACAACAGTCGCGTACCCTGTGCCGCCCAGTTGAAGGATCTCGTCGTAGCGCGCCGGCTCGATGCCTTCCATGGGACAGGTGTCCACGCCGAGCATCGCCGCCGCGGCCATGAACTGGCCGAGCGCGATGTAGATTTGGTGAGACTGCCAGTTGTCCAGCGTGCCATCCGCGCGCGCTTTGCCGAGACTCCCGGCGATCATGCCGCGAAACTTGTCGAGGGAATCGACGGTCACCCCGCGCACTTCCGCGGTGCGCGCCAGGTAGCGGTCGACATGCGCGTCATCGAGGCCGCGCCGTACCGTCATGACGACAAAGTGCGAGCAATCCCGCGGCTGCGTCTGCCGCCACGAGGCCGCGGACAGCGCTTCCTTAAGCTCGGGATCGGTGATCACGAGGAATCGCCACGGCTGCAGCCCCATCGAGGAGGGCGTGAGCACCAGGGATTCCTCGAGCGCCGCCCAAGTGCCGGCCGAAATGGAGCGCGCGGGGTCGAAGCGCTTCGTGGCGTAGCGCCAGCGCAGAGCGTTGAGAAGATGGTCGGGAGTGGCGGAGGCGGACATGCGGACGCGAGGAAACGTCACGTCGCGCGTTTGGCAACCCCACCGCGACGTCTGCTACGGCCTAGGAGCGCGGAACCGAAAGCTCCGGATGCCGCTCCACGAACGCCGCCACATACGAGCATTCCGGAACCACCCGGAGCCGTTCCGCCCGCGCAAAGTCCAGCGCCGCTCTCACCAAGGCCTCCGCGAATCCTCTCCCGCGCAATTCCGGCGGCACAAAGGTACGGATCAAAATGAGCGCGTCGCCGTTCCTCACGTATTCCGCGAACGCCACATTATGCCTGCCCAGGATCTCGAACCGGCACGATACAGCCACATGGACAACAACCGGCGCAGAATCTGGGGAAGCCATCCGCTAAACTCGTCAACCTGTGGTTCCCTGCAAACTCAACACGCGCCCGTTT
>JAURJO010000071.1 GCA_030832235.1 Verrucomicrobiota bacterium | reverse complement strand
CGGGTGCGAAGGGTCGAGGGTCGTGACCCGGAACAATTCGCCCGCGCCCTCGCAATCACTCGCCGTGATGATCGGCGCGTGCACGTAGGCGAAACCGCGGGTCTGGAAAAACTGGTGCACGGCGTAGGCGAGCCGGCTGCGCACGCGGAAGACCGCGCCGAACAGGTTCGAGCGCGGCCGCAGGTGCGCGATCTCGCGCAGGAACTCGAGCGTGTGACCCTTTTTCTGCAGCGGGTAGGTGGCGTCGACTTCGCCGACGATCGCGAGCGACTCCGCCACCACCTCCCACTTCTGGCCTTGGCCCTGCGACGGCACCAGTTTGCCGCGGATCTCGATCGAGGCACCGGTCTGCGCGCGGCCGATGTCGGCGGCGTAATTGGGCAGGCTGGCGTTGGCGATGACCTGGATACCCTTGAGGCAGGAGCCATCGTTCAGCTCGATGAAGGAGAACGCTTTCGCGTCACGCCGTGTGCGCACCCAGCCTTGCAGCAGGATGGCGTCGGCCGGGGCGGCGGCGTTGAGGGCGTCTTTGACGAGAGTGCGGGCAAGGGACATCGGCGGAAGTTTATGAGGAACGAAGCGAGCCCTCCGCGCGCTGGCAAACGGGGATTCAGGTTCGACGCTTCGCGAACGGCCGAAGCCGGGTTGATGTGGAGCCACGTAAAGCACGAAAAGCGGAGTGAGGTGCCGCCATCGGTACGGGGTGAGTGGGGAAGGCCGGAATGCGGGAAACGGGCCCAACCGCAGAGTTCCAATGACAAGGCGAAAGCCGTGTCCCGCGGAGGGTGCAAGATGTGAGCCCAATCCGAATTGGCGCGACTTGTTTTTCCATCGTTAGGTCCGGCTGGGTCCGCCAGCGTCCCTCGCATGAGAAACGCGTCACCCCGCGCCTTGATCGTCGCGCTCAGTTTGCTCGCGTCATATGCCCTGCCGGCCGCTCCGCGTCCGAACGTGATCGTGCTGATCACGGACGATCAGGGGCATGGGGATCTCTCCTGCCATGGCAACCCGGTGGTGCGCACACCGCACCTCGATCGGCTCCACGCGGAGGCCGTGCGGTTCACGGACTTCCATGTCGCGCCGATGTGCACGCCGACGCGAGGGCAGCTGATGACCGGCGTGGACGCGCTGCGGAACGGCGCGATGAACGTAAGCAGTGGGCGCACGTTGTTGCGGCGGGAGTTCCCGACGTTGCCCGCCCTCCTGCGCGGCGGCGGTTACGGCACGGGGCTCTTCGGCAAATGGCACCTCGGTGACAATCACCCCTATCGACCGCATGACCGCGGCTTCGACCACGCGGTGTGGTTCCCTTCGTCGCACCTCGGCTCGGTGCCCGACGCGTGGAACAACGACTATCATGACGACACGTACCGAGTGAACGGCGTCCAACGTCGCTTTTCCGGCTACACGACCGACGTGCTCTTCTCCGAGGCGATGGACTGGATGAGCGCGCGGCAAAAGGAGGGCCGGCCGTTCTTCTGTTACCTCGCGACGGCGGCGCCGCATGGCCCCCTCCATGTGCCGGCGCGTTACCTAGACGTAGTGCGTGCACGGTTAGCGGCGGCCGAACCGGCCCTACCGCGTCTGGAGCCGCCGTTTCGCGACAACCTCGTGCGTTTCCTCGCGATGATCGAGAACATCGATGAGAACGTGGGCCGCTTGGAGGACTTCCTGCGACGCGAGGGCCTGCGCGACGACACGGTACTCGTGTACCTCACCGACAACGGGAGCACGATGGGGGCGCGCTATTACAACTCTGGCATGAAAGGGGCGAAGATCTCGCTCTGGGAAGGCGGCCACCGCGTGCCGTTGTTCGTGCGCTGGCCAGCCGGCGGAGTCGGAGGTGGACACGATCGTAAGGAGCTTGCGCAGGTGCAGGACGTTTTGCCCACGCTGCTCGACCTGTGTGGCGTTGCGGCGCCTGCGGACGCGAAGTTCGACGGCCGTAGCCTCGCGCCATTGCTGATCGGAGGTACCGCCCCGTGGCCCGACCGCATGTTGGTGATCAACTACAGCCGCATGCCGACCAGCACCAGTGCAGCCGGCCCCGGTGCCGCCTCGCTGCCGACCAAGGAGGGTGCGGCGGTGTTGTGGGGCCGCTGGCGCTGGCTGGAGAATCGCGCGCTTTACGACGTCGCGGCTGACCCCCTGCAGAACAAGGACGTGGCGGCGGAAAATCCGGAGGTCGTCGCGCGGATGCGCGCCCATCTCGACCAGTGGTGGAACGGCGTGAAGGAACGGGTGAACGAGCCGGGTCGGGTGATCATCGGCAGTCCGGCCGAGGATCCGGCGATGCTCACCGCCTGTGAGTGGTGGGATGTCTTCGTCGATCAGCAGGCGCAGGTGCGGCGCGGGGTTTCGCGCAACGGCGTGTGGCACCTCGAGGTTGCGGCAGCGGGCGAGTATGAGATCGAGTTGCGCCGTTGGCCGCGCGAGGCCCGCGCCGCACTGGCGGCTGAGCTTCCGAAGCAGCGCCATGTTTTCGGCGAGTTTCCCGCGGGTCGCGCCTTGCCCGTAGCAAGGGCGCGGTTGCGCGTGGGTTCCATCGAGACTGCGCGGCCCGTCGAGCCCGGAGACGAGGCGGCGGTCTTCCGCGTCTGGCTCTCCGCGGGGCCGACGACGCTGCAGACCTGGCTCGACGACGCCTCCGGCCGCGAACTGTGCGGCGCGTACTACGCCTACGTCTCCCGCCGGCGCTGACTTTGCACCTCGGGTGTTTTCCGGGGCTAACCACGGATTGGCCGCAAGGAGGCGCAAAAGTCGCGAAGGGGCAGGACGGGAGAAGGCTTTGTGGTGTAGCCGAGGCCGCCAGCCTCGGGTCAACTCTAAGCTCAATCGACGAAGGTCTTTCCGCCTCGCTCCGCGTGTTCGCCGCGGATGCCGTGGATAAAAAGATGACCGCTTTGCGATATTCCCGTTCTCCCGTTCCCAAATCGCCCCTGTGCATCTTTGGTCTTCTTGCGGCAACCGGCGGAGTGGCCTTGAGGGCGCCTAGGATTCGCAATCAGTGAAACGGGCGGTGGCCGGAAAACCGCTTGCGCCGGTGGAAGAGCGGCTTCCTGTTCCGGTTCTTACTTACCATGTCCCAAGTTCCCTCCACCCCCGCGCCGGCGCGCAAGCGCTGCGGTTGCGGCAACACGAAGGATGCCGGCGGTTTCTGCGACGGCTCACACGCGAAGCCCGCGCCGGCGCCCGTGCGCAAGGCCTGCGGCTGCGGCCGCACGCAGGACGCGCAGGGCAACTGCGACGGCTCGCACGCCAAGCGGCCCTGACCTTTTCCCGGCGTCTCCGGTCAACCGCGAGCGGCGATCGTGGCGACGGGTAGTGAAATCCGCGCCACTGCATCGACGATGATCTCGATGGCGGCCTCGAGCGGCACGCGTTCGATGTTGATCACATAGTCGTAGGCCGTCGGATCGGCGATGTTGGCGCTGAAGTTGGCTTTTACATAGCGGCGCCGGGCGGCGTCGCGGTGGGCGTTCCACGCGCTCGCCTCACTCAATTCGACGCCCCGGCACCGGGCCGCGCAGGCGTCGCGGTAGGCCTCGCGGGCCACAAGGCGGACATGCACGCCGCCGGGGAGATCGGCGGTCGCGAAGTTGGCGCCGCGCCCGAGCAGAATGGCATGACCTCCCCGGGCGATCCGGCGGATCATCTCGTTGGTCTTGCTGACCAGCATCCAGAGGTTGGGGTGCAGCCCCACGACCTCGCCGATGGTGGCGTTGAACTCGGAGACGCGGTCCTCCGGCAGGAAACGCGCGAGATGCGCGGGCAACCGGTTGGTGCACAGCATCTCGTCGATGAGGTTTGAGCTGTAGACGCTCCACGGGTGGTCGTTTCCCGGGGGCAAGCGTGGCGCGAGCATGCCGGCAAACGCGGTGCCGCCGAGGCCTGACTCGCGCGAGAGGGTGACAAACGGACCGAGCGGATGCGGATGGACCCCGGGCCCGGCGTGCGTGAGGTGGATGTTGAGGTAGGAAGCGGCGTGCTGGAAACCGGAGGGAGCGGTAGTCATGGCGAAGCGGCTCGCCGGCCGGTGAATCCGGGGGCGGCCGCATGGAAACTTAACCCATCCCCGGCGAACGACTGGGCGGAATTTGCCAAATTCGCGCTGCAATCGATCCGGGACCACGGGTGAAAGGCGGGGTTGGGATATGCGTCGGTGGGAAGGTTGGAAAGCGAGGATCAGACCCACGAGGTGGGCCTGGAAATGAGTAAAAACTAGAAAAAGTAATGCCGGGTAAGTTTTAACTGCTTTACGGGAAATCCTAGTCGATAAGCGTTGGGGCTATTGTTTGAGGCGCCCCTGACCGCCTTGCTGCGGTCTTTTCCTGATCGACGTTCTCGCCGGTCGGAAAACGCGATAAACTCCCCACCCCATCGATCTCAAACGCCTCTCCATCGGCGCGTTTTTAACGTGTTGAAGTTCCTTTTTGAGATTTTGGGAGTCATCCTATCAGCGTTCATTGGCTTCGGCTGCATCACTTGGTTCATCGACCGAAGTTTTTTTGATCGGGGAAAGGCGTTTTGCGTTCGCCGGTGTGCCTTGAAGACCGTGATTCTTCTGTTCGGTTTGGTTGCCTTGGCCTTATCCGTGCATCTCTCCGTGGCCTGACCCGTCGGGCCAAGTCCGAAGTCTGTTCAAGGGGCGAACTTCTGGCGATACCACAAATGGCGTCACTTCCCCGGCGCAACAGGCAGCCATTGCACCGCGTCGATCACCACGTAGCCGTCGGTGCCGGCGTTGGAGATCTCGACGTGGCCGCGGCGGCCGGCCTCGAAGCGGAACTCGCCGACCGGTTCGAAGAGATCGTCGACCGCGGGTTTACGCCGCTGGTTGAGCGTGAGGCGCGTCTCGCCGTCGGCGTGCCGGATGACCACGGGCACGTTGGTGGCGCGGTTGGCGTTGTGCGGGTAGGCGATGCGCACCTGGTAGCGACCGGCGGCCGGCAGGTTCGGGACAAAACGCGCCGACTCGCCGCCTTTGTTGGAGTTGTTGTCGTGGTGGTAACCGGCGTCGACGAAGACCGGGTGGGCCGAGCTGCCGCGGTCGAAACCGCGGCGCTCCGCATCGAGGTCGTCGACCACGACGCCGGCCAAGTTGGTGCGCGGCTTGCGGGTGACGGGCGCGATCGGCGGGCTCTCGAAGTCGAGCACCTGGCCGTCGGCGAGCAGGCGGGCCTTGAGACGCGCGGGGTCAATGTCCTGCACAGACACGCCCTGCTCGATGGCGTGCACCGCGGCGGTGGCGGCGCTCTGACCGAGCACCATGAACACGGGCTCCATGCGGATGCTGCCGTAGGCGATGTGCGAGGCGCTGAGGCAGACGGGAACGAGCAGGTTGACGCTCTCGGCCGCGCGCGGGCGGATGCTGCGGTAGCTCACGGGGTAGGGTCGCACGCGCACCTGGATGTCGCCCTCGTTGCGAACGAAGCCCTCCTTCGTGACGTACCGCTGCACGTGGTGGGAATCCATGTTGTACGCACCCATGCCGACGCTGTCGGACACGACCTCGGCGCGCACGCAATTGCGTTCGGACATCACGTGGTCGCTGACCATGCGTCGTGCCTCGCGCACGTAGAGCTGCCGCGGCCAGTTGCCGTTTTCGGTGAACTCGTCGCGCGCGAGACCGAGGCGCTGGAACTCGGCGCGCACCTTTTCCGGCACGCGCGGGTGGTTGGCGAGGGTCCACATCAGGCCCATCTGCCAGTCGACGTGGGCCTGGCGGATGCGCTCGCGCTCGGCGTAGCCGGCCTCGGGGTAGTCCCAGTTCTGGCCGATGAAGTCAGTACTGATGGCGTAGTTGTTGTTCGTGTCCGTCTTGCGGTTCGGCATCCAGACCGGGTTCCACGGCACCCGATGGTCGCCGGCCTCGAAATTGCGCAGGAGCAGCTCGTACCAGCGCGGATCGTAGTTGGCGGGCTTCTCCCACGCGCGACGGTTCTCCGGCACGTCGGTGGTGCAGAGGCGGAAGTTGTAGGCTTGCACCTTGCGATCGCCGGAGAACTCCACGCCAGGGCCGTGGGGATTGATGCCGGGCAGGAGCCCGCTGGAGCGATCGCCGGGCTTTACGTACGGATCCACCTGGCGGATGAATTGGTGGCTCACCGCGTGCTCGGCTTGGACGCCGTTGATGGTCTCGCCGTAGGTCGCGTTGGCCTCGCGTCCGACGTGATAGCTCACACCAGCCCGCGCCATGAGGTCGCCCTCGTAGGTGGCGTCGATGAACATCTTTCCGGCGAAAGCGCGGCCGCTCTCCATCACGATGCGTGTGATGCGCCCGCCCTCCTTCAAGACGCCGCGGCCGGGAGTTAGGTCCAACCGTTCCCCGAAGACCACGGTCACACGGGCGCCGGCCTCTCGGATCATGTCGTCGTAAACCTTGGTCGCGACGTGCGGCTCGAAGGTCCACATCGTGGTCTCCGCGGGGTCGTTCGCCGAACCGCGGCGGTTGGCGTACTCCTCGCGCTTCTGACGCGTCCAGACGGAGGGCTGCTGGTAATGTTTCCAGACCCGCCCGTAGAATTCGCGCGCAATGCCGCCGATGGCGCGCTTGTTGCCGATGTCGGTCGCGCCCAGCCCGCCGGTGGTCAGACCGCCGAGAAACCGCGTGGGCTCGATGAGGACGACGGTGCGACCCATGCGCGCCGCCTGGAGCGCGGCGGCGACGCCGCCCGACGTACCGCCGTAGATCACCACGTCGACGTCGGCCGCCGCAGGCGCGGCGCGGAAGGGCGAGGAGAGAAAAGCGAGGAACAGGACAAGCGCGGGGAAAAGGCGGACGTTCATCCCGGGAGCCTCGCAGCGCCGCACGGCAGGCGACCAGCTGATTTCAAGCCGGGGGCGGACTTGCCATGCCGCCGCGCTCGGGGACGCTGGCGGCATGAAACGCGGTGTGCAGACGGTGACCTTTTTGGTGCGCGATTACGACGAGGCCATCGCCTACTTCACCGGTGCGCTCGGGTTCTCTTTGCTTGAGGATACCCCCTTGGGAGGCGGCAAGCGCTGGGTGCGGGTCGCGGCGCCCGGCGCAGCCGGCTGCGCCCTGCTGCTGGCGCGGGCGACGGGCGCGGAACAACTCGCCGCGATCGGCCGGCAGGCCGGCGGCCGGGTATTTCTGTTTCTGGAAACGGCCGATTTCGACACCGACCACGCCGCGCTGCGGAGTCGGGGGGTGCGCTTCCTGGAGGAACCTCGCGTGGAGTCCTACGGGAAAGTCGCGGTATTCGCCGACCTCTACGGCAACAAGTGGGACTTGCTGGAGCTCAAGCGGACGAATGCTGCCGAAGGCCGTGCGTAGAAGGATCTTTGCGGCTCAGGCCTGAAGATTCCAGTGGGCGGCGAATTTCAACTCAGGTGCCCCAGTGAAAAAGGAACTGAGGTATCATTAGCAGGGGCGTGGCAGACCTGGCGGAGTCGGATGCTCCGTCCCGACGCCCTACACAAGTGACATCGTACTGACGGCGGGCTTGGCGCGTCTCCGGACGATTGGAGGTTGATGAACTTTCAGCCGGTTCTGCTCAACGCCGGTTCCGATCTCAATAACTCAGCCTGCCAGGGCAGCAGGATGCGGTCGAGGTCGCGCGGCTGGCGGGCGATCTGGGCCAGCAGGGAGCGGTTGGCGATCAGTGTGGGGTCGATGCCTAGTTTCGCCGCGACGCGGTCGCGGTCGGCCTTGATACGATCCTGGAACTCGACTTGCGCTTGCGTGAGCGAGACGTGGTTGGGATCCCGGCCCGGCCGCCGCGGCAGCGACTGCGGATCGCGCGCGAGGCCGGCGCGAATGGCGGTGGCGAGCGAAGGGAAGATCCGGTCATGGCGCTTGCCCAGATGGATCTGGGAGAGGATCGCGGACTCGGGCTCGCCGGCCTCGGCGGCCTCGGCGATCTTCAGGAGCAGCGCGTTGCCGCAGACCTTGAAGGGAGGCGTGTCGATGCGCTGCGCCTGCGCCTCGCGCCAGTGCCAGATCGCGTGGAGCACGGTCAGGCCGGGACCGCGCAGGCGTTCACTGCGGCCGATCCGCCAATCGTTCTCGGTGGGAGGCGCGAACCCTTCGGAGCCGGAACGGATCTGGGCCTCGCATTGCTGCTCCAGCCAGCCGAGGCGGCCAAGCTTGCGCAGCTCCTTCGCGAGGATGTCGCGCAGATCGGGCAGATGCCACACGTCGAGCGCAGCGTAGTTGAGGAGCTTGGGGGTGATGGGACGGCGCGACCAGTTGGCCTTCTGGCCGTCCTTGTCGAGCAGCACGCCGAAATTCTCCTCCAGCAGGGCGGCGAGGCCGAAGCGCTGGCGCCCGAGCAGCTGCGCGGCGAGCATCGTGTCGAACAGGCTGCGCGGCACGAAGCCGCAGAGATCATGCAGCAGGCGGATATCAAAGTCGCTCCCGTGCATGAGCAGGTGCTTGTCCGCGAGTGCCTGCCAGAGCGGGCGGAGATCAAGGCCCGGCGCGAGCACGTCGACGAGGAACACTTCCCGTCCCACCATGAACTGCAGGAGGCAGACCCGCGTCTTGTAGTGGTACATGTTATCCGCCTCGGTATCGAGGGTCACCTCGCGGACGGGGCCCAGGGCTTGGAGCAGGGGTCCAAGGGAGCCGGGCTGGTCGAGCAGCAGATAGGACGGCGGACGAGAGGCCACCTTGACGCCGAGGAGACGGCGCACGGGAGGCGGCAGGAAGCGGGAAATCATGCAGAAACCTTAGAAGCCTTATCCCACGCGGTCAGGAAGGCATCAATCAGCAAAGGCAGGTCGTCGTGGTAGCCGCCCTCGAGCACCGCGGCGGCGGGTCGGCGGGCCTGGCCGAGCCAGGAGCCGAGGGTTGCGAAGTCATCCGACTCCAGCGTCATCGACGTGATCGGGTCGCGAGCGTAGGCATCAAATCCGGCCGACACGAGAATGAGATCAGGCGCGAACGCCAGCACGGCGTCGAAGGACTCTCGCAGCGCATTCATGTGGCGGAGCCGAGGTGAGCGCGGTGGCACGGGCCAGTTGCGGACGTTGGGGGCATGGTCCTGCGTGCCAGTGCCCGGATAGGCAGGGTGTTGGTGGACAGACGTGAAGAGAATTCCCTCGCGGCCGAGGAGAATGGCTTCGGTCCCGTTACCATGGTGGGCGTCGAAGTCCCAGACGGCGACCCGGCGCGCCCCGAGCTTTGCCTGCGCGACGAGGGTCGCGATCGCGATTTGGTTGAGGTAGCAAAAGCCCATCGCCCGTTCCGCGGTGGCATGGTGGCCCGGCGGGCGCATGAGCGAGAAGACGGGTTCGGACGGACGGGAGGAGAGCGCGTGGCGCGCGGCGCCGACCGCGGCGGCGACGGAGCGACGCGCATGATCGCCGATCTCCGGGAAAAACGGAGTGTCGGCGTCGAAGTCCCGCGGCTGCGCGAGCCTCTTCAAGTGGGCCGCCGCGTGAGCGGTGAGCAAAATCGCGCCATCACCGTCGGCGGCCCCGGGTTCCTCCCATCGCCACCCGGGATGCGCTTGGCGCAGGTGCGCGACGGAGCGGGTCACTCGCGCCGGTTGCTCGGGCCGCATGGACGAGCCGTAGTTGGCGCATCGCGAGTCGTGGATGATGAGCATGGCGCGACGGAAACTTAGGCGTGCTCGGGACCGGAACAAGCACGTTGAACCCGGCGCGGCTCCGCTGAAAACGAAGCGTCGTTAAGGATGGCTTCCGAATAGCTTCGCGAGGGGGCAAACACGGATGGATACGAATCGACACGGATGAGGGAGGGCCGGTGTAGCAGCCGCGGCCGTTCGCCGCGGGCCGGGCCTCTTGGCTTTCGTGAATATCGTGGATAACCCGCGGTTTCG
>JAURJO010000070.1 GCA_030832235.1 Verrucomicrobiota bacterium | reverse complement strand
TTCACGCAGGCCAATTCCGGCTTCGACGCCGTGCTGGGGGCGCGCGGCTCGAAGCTGCAGCTGGTGCTCAACGCGATTTTCCACCTCGAGGCTTCACCCGGAAACATCCCGGCCGCCGATGCCGAGGCGATCCGCCGGCATCCGATGATCAAGACGGCGATCCCGATCGCCGTGGGGGACAACCTGCGCGGCTTCCGTCTGGTCGGCACGGTGCCGGAGTTGTTCACCCAGGTGGAGTTGGCGCCCGGGAAAAAATTCACCCTCGAGGCCGGCGGGAAGCTTTTCGCTCCCGACCAGCGGCAGGCGGTGGTGGGCAGCTTCGCGGCGCAGCGCCTGGGCCTGCGCGTGGGCTCCTCGTTCCGTCCGTTCCACGGCCTTTCCTTCGACTCCAGGGCCGAGCACGCCGAGGATTTCACCGTCACGGGCATCCTTACCCCGACCAACACGCCGGCCGACCGCGTGGTGTGGATCCCGCTGCGCGGGTTGCAGACGATGAGCGGCCATGATCCGAAGGCCGCGACCGATGTCAGCGCCGTGCTCCTCCAGCTCCGCTCGCCCGCCGGCGGGTTCATGCTGGACATGATGTACAACAAACAGGGCAACCGCCTCACGTTCGCCTATCCGGTGGGCGCGATTGTGGCGGAGTTGTTCGGGAAGATCGCGTGGTTTGATCAGGTGCTGGCACTCGTGGCCTACCTCGTCGCGCTGGTCGCGGCCGCCTCGGTGCTGGCGAGCATTTACAACTCGATGAGCGCGCGGCAGCGCGACCTCGCGATCCTGCGGGCGTTGGGCGCCCGGCGCCGTACGGTCTTCGGCGCGGTGCTGGCGGAGGCGGCCGGCATAGGTGTGCTCGGCGCCGTCCTCGGCTTCGCGGTCTACGCCGCGCTTTTCACCGCGGTGGCGCAGGTGATTCGGGCCCAAACGGGCGTCGTGCTGAACCTCTCCGAATGGCATCCGGTACTGGCGATCTGTCCGCTGGCGATGATCGCCGGCTGCGCCCTCGGCGGCGTGGTGCCGGCGCTCAAGGCCTACCGCACGCCGGTCGCCGAAACCATCGCGCCGGTCTCTTGAAGCAGTCCGCCAGCGCGCCGGTCGCGGGGCCGGTCCAAACCGGCGTCACGCTTGATGTGACAAACCCGGGGCGGCGTCAGTTCCGGTAGTACGATTCCCACCAGCGGACCATCTCGGCGTCCGTGGGATTCCTGGACAGACCGCGTTGCTGGAGCGGGCGTTCGTAGGTCTTCAGGCGCGTGTCGGTCACGATCTCGGCGACGGTCGGCTTGGTCTCGGGTGTGCCGCCTTGGTCGCCGGTCGCGCGCATCCACGCGTCGAGCTTACCGCGGAGGTCGCGCAGTGTGGCGGCGTGTTCGGGAAGCGCCGCCAGGTTGCGGGTCTCCCATGGGTCGGCGTCCAGGTCGTAGAGCTCCTCCGGCGGGCGACGTGGGGCGAGGAACGCGGCCTGCGCGGGCGTGAGTTTTCCCTCCGCATGGAGCAGGCGGAGGAGCGGCAGCATCGGGTACTGCACCTCCTTGTAGCTGCTGTGCTGTGCGTACGGCAGTTCCGGACGGAAGTTGCGGATGTAATTGAAGCGTGCGGTGCGCACGGACCGGATACGGTCGTCGGCGTCGCCGGCGCGGTCCCGTGCGCCCACCACAAACGGGCGGCGCGGGTTCTGCTCCGGGAGGAACGCCACTCCTTGCATCACCGCCGGAACCTCCAGTCCCGCGAGGCGGAGGCAGGTCGGCGCGAGGTCGACCATGCTCACCAACTCCTCACGCACGGTGCCCGGCGTGATCCGGCCGGGCCAACGCACGATGAGCGGCACATGCAGGCCGCCGTTGTAGACCCATTGCTTGTCGCGCACGTGCGGCCGTCCGTTGTCGCCGAAGAACATCACAAGCGTGTCCTTTGCCACGCCCTCCCTGTCCAGTGTTGCAAGGACTTCTCCCACCATGGCGTCGAGCGCCTCGATGCTCTGCAGGTAGGCTGCCCAGTCGCGGTGCGCCAAAGGGTGGTCGGGATAGATCGGCGGCAGCGGCGCGTCGCGGTGGCGGGCCTCCGTGACCGGTTCATTCACGAAGGGACGGTGCGGATGTTTAAGCTGCACCTGCGCGAAAAAGGGCTGGCCCGGGCGGCGTTTCCGCCAGTCTGGGCCGTCGTACATTGTACGCATATCGATCACGAAATTGTAGTCGGCCTTGCCCCAGCGGGTGCTTTCCGGCCCCTGGCCGTTGGTCGTGAAGTAGCCCGCGGCGCGCAGGATCTCGGGGAGGGTTTTAACTCCGGTCGGCAGCGGGCGCGGGTCCTCGGTGCGGTGGTGCTGGCAGGCGATGCTTGTCTGGTGGAGGCCGGTGATAAAAGCCGAGCGGGATGTGGAACAGATCGGAGCGGTCGTGAAGGCGCGATTGAAACGGGCGCCCTCCGCGGCGGGACGGTCGAGGTTCGGCGTGCGCACATGGGGGTAACCGTAAGCGCCGAGCTCCGGGGAAAGGTCGTCGGCGATCAGCCAGACAATGTTGGGCCGCGCCGGCGTGGTTTCCGTCGACGTGACGCGCGCCGCCACCAGCGCAAACAGGGGAAGAAGCAGGAGGGTTCTCATGGTAACTCGTAGACCTCCACCAGCGCCTCGCCGGTGGAGCCGCCCACACCCGAAACCTGCGCGGTGTAGCCGCGTCCGGCCGGCAGTTCGACCACCAGCGCGGCGTCCCGACTCCGGTCGGGCAGGGCGAAAGCAGCGACGGACCGGAACGTCGCGGCGAGCCCGGGATCCCAATCGTCGTTTTCGGCGATCCGCGTGCCTTCGGCCGAGAAAATCTCGAGCCGGGGATTGGCGAGTGATCCTTCCACCCCAAGCGCAGCGAGTCCCGGGCCGACCCCGCGGATCAGCACACGACGCGATCCGCTGCCGGCGACATAGAGACCGGCGATGAGAATATCTCCGCCGGCGCCGACGCGATTACGTGCGGAGAGGTTAACTATCCGGCCGTCCCTTATCCCGCCGGTGTCGTAGGCCTCGATCAGCACCGTGCCGCCAGCCGGTCCGGAGGCTTGCGCGGTGGCGGGGCCGTCAATCGATTGGAACAGAGCAGCGTC
>JAURJO010000069.1 GCA_030832235.1 Verrucomicrobiota bacterium | reverse complement strand
GACCTTGTCGACGCTGACGCTGCCGGTGATCGAAACCCGATCGTTGAAGAAGGTGCTCTGCGAGGTCACGCCGTAGTGATCGAGGGTCCGCTTGACGATGCCGCCGGAGGTGCCGTTGACCGCGCCGCCGACGCCGCTGACGTAGACCCATTTGCCGACGCCGAGCGATTTGTTCGGATCCGTGAAGATCGGGGCGAGGTCGGCGCGCGGATCATCCCAATAGACGCGGTAAAAGAGCCGGTTCGCGTTGTTGTAGGGATCGGCGTTGGCCGGATTGTCCGCGCGGCGCCAGGCGCGGGTGGTGTTCTCGGAGTTGGTCTCGCGGGTGCTGGCGTTGACGCTGAACAGCTGCTTGTAGTCCCAGAGGCGCGGCTTGGTGAAGCGATACGATCCCGTGAGCGAATACTCCTCGATCGCGTCCTGGCTGTAGAGGTTGTTCTGCTCCACGTCGGTGAACGGGCGCAGATACTTCGGGTTGATCTGCCCGTTGGGCTGCCGGAGGTTCACGTCGATCAGGTAGTTGTTGGGGCTGGTGTTCGACCAGATCGTGTTGTTGTCGAAATTGTTCCTCGTGTATTTGCCCTGCAGGAACACGTCGCCGACGCGCTGCTCCACCGCGAGTTCGAGCCAGTCCATGTCGCGGGCCGCGATGTTGTCCTTCGGCGCAAAGCTGAACCGCTTGTCGATGCCGGGGATGGGCGGGCGGCGCGACGGGATGGCCTTCAGATACGGGTTGCCGAGGTAGGGGATGCGCAGGTTGGCGATGGCGGCGCGGGTGCGGTAGTTGTTGCCGCCGTAGTCCTGCAGATCCCGCGTCGCATAGTTGTAGACATACATCTGCGCCGCGTTGCCGTTGAAGACGCGGTTGAAATCAAGACCCGCGGCGTTGAGCTGGGCGGTGGTCAGCGCGGTGAGATTGTCGAGATTGACGGTGGCACCGTCCCAGGCGAGCTGGGCATCCCCGTTGGTGATCGACCAGAGGTTGTTCCAGTCGTCCATGCGCTCGAAGGATGCATACACGGCGGTATTCTTGGACACCTTCGTCGTGGTGGCGACGGCCCAAGCCTTCTTGAGCTTGTTCATGCCGCTCTGGTAGCCGGGGGCGTTTTGGGCGAGGGCGTTGAGGCGCACCGCAAACCGGCCCCAACCCTGGTTGTGGTCAAAGGTGTGGCGATAGCCGTTCCAGGAGTCGGCCTGGAGACTGAGCGAGGTCGCCCTGCGATTGAGATTCGCCCGTTTGCTCGAGCTGCCCTGCCGCCCGCCGGGGCCGCCGTCGCCGAACATCGCGGTGTCCGGTCCCCGTTGAAACTCGAAGCGTTCGGTGAAGTAGCTGTCGGCGGCGCCGAACATGATCGTGCCGTTGCGGGTCGGGAAATTGTCGGTCGAGGGGGCGCCGCGGATGATGTTCTGGTAGACGCTCTCCGAGGTCGGGTTGGAATTCGGCACGGCCGTGCCCAGGTCGACGCCGATCATCCAGCTGCCGGCGTCGTTCATGTTGGTGATGTTGAAGTCGTCCATGAACTCGCGCGTCATGACCGAGATCGAGCCGGGCGTGAGGGCGAGCGGCGTGTCGACGCGGCCGCCGGAGAGGGTGTTACCGGCGGCGTAGCCGCGGTCCTTGGTGGTGTTCACCTCGAACGGCGTGAGCACGATCCGGCCGGCATCGCCGGATTGGTCGGCCGCCTGTTGGGCCAGTTCCTCGGGGTCGAGGCGGCCGTTCTTGTTCGCGTCGTATTTCGCCAGGGCGGCGGGATCGGCGTTCGGCGTGGCGGTTTGCGCGACGGCCAGTGTGGTGGAGACGGCGCCCAAGGCGACGGCGATGCAGGTGCGGCGGAGGACGGCCGCCCGGTTGGGGATGTGGCTCATGGAGTATGGGGGTCGAAAGCGGCCGGGCGTCCGGCGCACGGGAACGCCGGAAGACCGTCGGTGGGGTGACGCGCGCGGGGGACGTGCACGCGGAGCTGGTGGGGATGCCCCGACAAGGCGCGGCGCGGCGCCCGCGATCAAACCGACATTGGTTTAATGCGGTGGTATTGCTTAAGGCATAGTGTCCGGCGCCGCCGCGGCAGGCGGAGTGAACGCGGCGCATCCGGGGTTCGGGACCCGCGCCGGCGGTGACTATGACCGCGGCCATAGGTTCGGGTATGCCTTATTCGTGCTTTTCGGTGGCACTACGCGCGTCGCACTTTCCGCTCCGGTGCGTCTGGCGCGCGTCGCCATGACCCGGTTACCCCACCCCACGAACGTGAGATCTCTTCTTTCCCTGCTCGCGACCTCCGGCGTCGCGGCCGTGCTGTCCGGCTCTCCGGCACGCGCGGCCGACGACGAGCGCATGCTCGCCCAATTCAAACAGACCATCGCGCCGGTGCTGAAGGCGCGGTGTTACGATTGCCACGGCGACGGCATGAAGAAGGGCGGACTCGCCTTCGACGAACTCACGGCGAAGGAGCACATCACCCGCAACCCCGAGCTCTGGCTGAAGGTGCTGCGCAACACGCGCTCGCAGATGATGCCGCCTCCGGGCGAGACCCCGCTCACGGCCGACGAGCAGCGCACGCTCGAGCAGTGGATCGTCGGCGGGGCCTTCGGGCTCGACCCGGCGCGACCCGATCCCGGCCGCGTGACGCTGCGGCGGCTCAACCGCACAGAATATCGCAACACCCTGCGTGACCTGATCGGCGTCGATTTCAACGCCGAGGCGCTGCTGCCCCCCGACGACGTCGGCTACGGCTTCGACAACATCGGCGACGTGATGAGCATCTCGCCGATGCGGATGGAGAAATTTCTCGAGGCCGCGATGGCTGCCGTGAACCAGGGCGTGCCGCTCGACACCTACGTCATGTCCTCGCGCATGACCGTGGGCGACGACTTCAAGACAGCCGACGGGACGCAGAACGCCGCGCGCATGTCCTACTACCAGGCGCGCCGCGCGACGCACAAATACCAGATCAAGAAAGCCGGCGAATACCGGCTGATCCTGAACACCAAGATCGACGGGGAGGCGATGCCCGTCGACCCGCAGCGGGCCAAGGTCTCCTGGACCGTCGACGGCAAGGAGATCCTCGGCTCCGTCTACAAATGGGCCGACGCCGACTACCTCACCGACGAACGCGTCGTGCAGTGGGAGCCCGGCGAGCACGAGCTGTCGGTGTCGATCGAGCCGGTCGATCCCGATCTGCAGCCGCTGCGCACCAAGATGGAGTATCGCGTCCTCTGGGTGACCCTCGAGGGCCCGCTGGCCCGCGAGCAATGGGAGCACCACCCGAACTACCGGCGCTTCTACACCCGGGACCGGCCGCCCGAGGACGCCGCCGAACGCCGCGTCTACGCCCGCGAGGTGCTCGCGCGCTTCGTGGAGAAGGCCTACCGCCGGCCCGTCGAGGCCGCGAAGGTCGACCAGCTCGTCCAGCTCGCCGAGCTCACCTACAACGTCCCGGGCAACACCTTCGAGAAAGGCGTCGCGCAGGCGATCGCCGCCGTGCTGGCCTCGCCGCGCTTCCTGTTTCACCTCGAGCGCACCGAGACGCCCAAGCCCGGGGAAACCGCCGCGCCGCTCGACGAATACTCCCTCGCCTCGCGCCTCTCCTACGCGCTCTGGTCCTCGATGCCCGACGACACGCTGCTCGGCCTCGCGGCGCGCGGCGAGCTGCGCGCCAATTTCCGCGCGCAGGTGCAACGCATGCTCGCCGATCCCAAGGCCAAGGCGCTGTCGGAAAACTTCGCCGGCCAGTGGCT
>JAURJO010000068.1 GCA_030832235.1 Verrucomicrobiota bacterium | reverse complement strand
TGCTCAATTCCAAATCCCCCCGCTACCCCAACGGCCTCGCCAACTCCAGCGGCCTTGTCGGCAAATACATCATGGACACCGTGGGCGCGCGCCTTGGCGGTCAGATTCCGCTGCTCGAAAATATGCCAGCCCACAACGAGGACGGCGCCGGCGGCGCCCACATGTATGTCACGTGGTGGCTCTATCAGGAACAAAAAGCCGGCAAACTCGACTTCGCCCGCGGCTACCACATCGAGTTCCAGACGGGTCGCAGCATGCCCGGCCTCGGCGCCGCCACGGCCGTCGCCGGCCTCACCGAAGGCAGCTACGGCCGCAAATTCAAGGAAGACGCCCGCCGCTATTACGGCACCTTCGTCAGCTTCGCCGGCCGCGGCGAAATGATCCCCAACGCCGATTCCTACTGCGACCTCGACCCCACCGTGAAAGACAAATGGGGCACGCCCGTCCTGCGTTTCCACTGGAAATGGTCCGACCACGAGACGCGCCAAGCCGCGCACATGCAGCGCACGTTTGCCGAGATCATCACCGCCATGGGCGGCAAACCCAACAAACTCGACGCCACCGGCCTCCAAGCCATCGAGCCCGGCGGCAAGATCATCCACGAAGTCGGCGGCACCATCATGGGCGTCGACCCCAAAAAATCCGTCACCAACCAATGGGGCCAGACCTGGGATGTTAAAAACATCTTCGTCAACGACGGCGGCCCCTTCGTCAGAAACGCCGACAAAAACCCCACGCTCACCATCATGGCGCTCGCTTGGCGCGCCAGCGATTACCTCCTCGCCGAAATGAAGAAAGGAAACCTCTAACATGACCCCGTCCGATTCTTCCCCGCGGCCCCGTCTGGATCGCCGCACCGCCATCAAGTGGATGCTCACCGCTGCCGCTTCGATCGCCATCATGGACCGAGCCGCCGCTGCTGGTACCGCCACCGCTACGACCAAGGCCGCCGTCGGCTACGGCACCGATCCCGAGCTCAACAAAAACTACAAACCCGGCGATTTCTGGGCCCTCACGTTTACCGCCGGTCAACGCCGCACCGCCACCGCGCTCTGCGACGTCATCATCCCCGCCGACGCGAAATCCCCCGCTGCCTCCGCCGTCGGCGTACCCGACTTCATCGACGAATGGATCAGCGCGCCCTATCCCGGCCACGACAAAGACCGCGCCCTCATCCTCGACGGCCTCGTCTGGATCGACGCCGAATCCCAGAAACGCTTCGGCAACGACTTCGCCGATCTCATCGCCAGCCAACAACGCGCTCTCTGCGACGACATCTGCTACGTCCCCAAGGCCAAGCCCGAGTTCAAAACCGCCGCGCTCTTTTTTAACAAATTCCGCGACCTCACCTCCGGCGGTTTTTATACCACGCCCGAAGGCATGAAAGATCTCGGCTACGTCGGCAACGTCCCTATCGCCACCTACGAGGGACCCACGCCCGCCGCGCTCAAACACCTTGGCCTCGCCTGAGCTTACGCCGCGGGCGCGCCGGTTGATTTCCGGCGCGCCCTGAGTTTACTTTGACCTGTCCGTAGCCTTCGGGCTTTTAACGTTCCCTTTCGCATGACCAAGCCACGCCCATCCCGCACCTCGGGTCGCTTGCCCGCCGCCTCCGCGCAACGCGCCGTCGTGGATCACAGTTTCGTGCCGGTGCGGGCCAAGCTCATCGAGGTCGCGGCGTTCCTTGACCGCGTCGAACGCTACGGCGCCGCCGGCGATTTCCGCTGCGCCGCCCTGCGCCAAGCCGCCAAAATTCTCGTCGACGGCCAACCCGCCCGCGCCCGTCGCATCCTCGAGCAACTCAGCGATCCCACCACGCAGCCCGACGCCATCACTTCCGGCAAAGCCGCCCTCGGCGCGTGGCAAAAACCTTCGTCCCCCAAACGGGCCAAATAATCTCCGACCATGCGCTACATCGAGCCCCACGGCCACATGGTGAGCCGCACCACCGACGACTATCAGGCCATGGTCACGGCCGGTTGCGTCGCCGTCTGCGAACCTGCGTTTTGGGCCGGCTTCGATCGCAGCTCGGCTGATGGTTTTCGCGATTATTTCCGCCAGATCACCGAGTACGAACCGGCCCGCGCGGCGAAATTTCTCCTCCCGCATTTCGCCTGGTTGTGCATCAACCCGAAGGAAGCCGAAGACCTCGCCCTCGCGGCGGATGTCCTCGCGATGATCCCGGAATTCCTGACCAAGCCCAACGTCCTCGGCATCGGCGAGATCGGCCTCAATCGCAACACACGCAACGAGCTCAAGGTCTTCGAGCAACACGTCGAGCTCGCGGTGAAATATGACCAGCTCATTCTCGTCCACACGCCGCACCTCGAGGACAAACTCAAAGGCACGCGCTTGATCGTCGATTTGCTCCGCTCGCATCCGGGCGTGAAACCCGAACGCGTCATCATCGACCACGTCGAAGAACACACGGTGAACCTCGTCCTCGACCGCGGTTTCTGGGCCGGCATCACACTTTATCCCGATTCCAAATCCTCGCCGCCCCGCGCCGTGGACATGTTGGAAACCTCCGGCCACGACCGCATCTGGCTCAACTCCGCCTGCGACTGGGGCGTGAGTGATCCGCTCGCCGTCCCGAAGGCCGCTTTTGAAATGCGCCGCCGCGGCCACACCGCCGCGTACGTCGATCACGTGCTTTACCAAAACCCCGTGCGCTTCCTCTCGCAGTGCCCGAAGTTTCGCCTCGGCGCTTGATTCGTCGGATGCAACTCAACCACGGTCTGCATCTCGCCTACTGCACCAACGTCCACCGCGGCGAAACGTGGGCGCAGACCTTTGATACGCTGGAGCGCCACACGCTGGTCGTCCGCCGCCGGGTCGCGGCCGGCCGGGCCTACGCGATCGGTCTTCGCCTTGGCGCCCGCGCCGCCGAGGAGCTCGCGCAACCGGCCGCGCTCGCCGCCTTCCGCCGCTGGCTCGACACCCACGACTGCTACGTTTTCACGATCAACGGATTTCCCTACGGCAGCTTCCACGGCACGCGGGTGAAGGAGCAGGTCTACGCGCCCGACTGGTCCACTCCCGAGCGGCTCGCCTACACCCGGCGGCTGTTCACGCTGCTCGCCGAGCTGCTGCCCCCCGGGGTGGCCGGCAGCGTCAGCACCGTGCCCGCCTCCTTCAAGGCCTTCACGGCCGCCGAGCCCGCGCGCCGGCAGGCGATCTTCGCCAACCTCACCGCCTGCGGCCGCTTCCTGGCGGAGCTCACCGCCCGCACGGGCCGCGACCTGCACCTGGGCCTCGAGCCCGAGCCGCTGTGCGAGATCGAGACGGGCGGGGAGACGGTGGCCTTCTTCGAGGCGTGGCGGGCCGCCGAGCCGGCGGTCGACCGCGAGGGCCTACTCCGGTTCGTGGGCGTCAACTATGACTGCTGCCACCTCGCGGTGGAGTTCGAGTCGCCCCGCCCCGCGCTGGATCGCCTCGCCGCGGCCGGACTGCGGCTGAGCAAGCTGCACCTGAGTTCCGCGCTCCGGGTGCGGCCCACTCCCGGGGGCCGCGCGGCGCTCGGGAAGTTCGTCGAGCCGGTCTACCTGCACCAGGTGGTGGCGGGCTCCGCCAGCACCGGCGAGGTGCGGCGGCGCTTCGTGGATCTGCCGGATGCGCTGGCCCACGCGGCGGCGAATCCGCCCGCCGCCGACGAGGAATGGCGCGTGCATTTTCACATCCCCCTGCATGCCGCGCCCGGTGAGCCCTTCGCTGACACGCGCGATCACCTGCTCGGCGCCCTCGACTGGCTCGCCGACCACCGGACGGCCTGCACGCACCTCGAGATGGAGAC
>JAURJO010000067.1 GCA_030832235.1 Verrucomicrobiota bacterium | reverse complement strand
TCGCCCGTGCCGGCGACGTAACGGTAGCTCACCGTCAGCGGCGTGTCGTTGACGCGTCGCGCGAGTGTTTTCCGCAGCGGTTGGCCACGCTCATTGTACGTCCATTCCGTGTATTTCCGTTCCGCGTCGTACTTTCGTACCAAGAGGCCCGTGGCCGTTTCATACTCCCACTCCGTCGCCTGCGACGTGAGGCCTTCACCGGGCCAGGTCACCGCCTCCCAGCGGTTCGCGGCCTCGTCGCGATACAGGTGCTGGTGGGTGCGCTGCCCGTAGCCGTCATAAGCATAGGCGACCGGCGTCACACCCGAACCCCACCGCCGCCAGAGTTCCCCGCGGGGGGTGTAAGCGGCGCGCGACGTCCGGTCCGCGGCGTCCCGCGTGAAGACCACGCGGCCGAGCGCGTCGTACACTTTCTTCTCCACCAGCTGGCCGGCCGGATCGCGCATTTCGTCCGGCAGATCCGTTCCTAGATAATATGTGGTCAGCCAGCGGCCTGAGCGCGGATCGGTGGAAGACTCCAATCTTCCGCACGCGTCGTAGGTGAAACGCTTCGTGAGGCCGTCATGACCCGACTCGCTGATCGTGAGGCCGGCAAGCCGCACTTCCGTCGCGGGACGCACCAGTCCGGGCGCGGTTATTGCGATCACGGTGCGCCGGGCCGCGGTGTCCACGTTTACGGTGCGCGTGGTGACGTTGCCTTCGATGTCCGTGGTGCGCGTCTCCTCGCGCAGGGACGCGGACAGCCCGGTGAGCCGGCGCCGTTCGATCGACGACGTCACCCTCGTGGCGCTTTGCGCGTGCGGGTAGATCCAGCGCGTGGTCGTGAGCCATAGGGCGCCTTCGAATGATTCCACCTTCGTTTCGAAGTCGCTGATCCGGTCCATGGAGGCCGTCACGAGGCCATCTCCCTCCAGGTCGAGCCCATCGCGGGTCATCTCACCAAAGGCATTGTGCTGGAAACGCCGCAGCGCGTAGCCGGTGCGGCTTGTCGCCGCCGGTAATCCCGTCGCCGCATCATAGGTGATCTCCTCGACCCGCGCGGGATTTAAGCCGAAGCCAGGTTCGCTTCGACGCGCCGGACGCCCGGCCCAGTCGGTTATCATCTCCCTTGCGCGGGCGTCGGACGCGGTCCGAACGCGTGACACCCAACGCATGCGGCCGTCCGCCTCCACTGCCTGCTCGCGATATTCCGCCACCACTGCTGTGCCGGTGATCGAGGCCACGGTTCCGTCGCGGCGCCGCGTTTCGATGCGCGTGGCCCCATCCGGTAAAACTGCCGTGCGCGTGCGCGCTTCGACCGCATGGGTGTGCGTGGTTTCACTGCGTCCGGGCACCGACTCGCGGATCAATCGTCCGGCGGTGTCGTAACCGTTCGCGCGCACCAGCGCTTCGGTGCCGCTGACGATGGAGCTCCGGGACAGTTCGCCGGCCGCGTCGTAGGCGAACCGGGTGGTCACCGGCGCAAGCGTCGTTCCGTCGGCGGAGGCACCTTCGCGGATCGTCGCGGCCAGCCGGCCGAGCGCATCGTGGGTTTGGTTCAGCACGGTGCCGTGCTCATCGACGGAAGTTGTGACACGGCCCGCGGTCCAAATCCGGGTCAGGATCGGCCAGAGCTCCCCGTCGCGTGCAGTCCTTCGCCGCGTGCCGCGGTGTAGCAGCGAAGAGGTGTAGTCCATGAATTCCTGCGAAATCACGGTCCACGTTCCCGCGAGCGCCTGCTGCTCGGAAACCAGCGGCAGGCCTTGTTCCCCCATCAACACCCGTACCTGGCGGGATTTTCCCTCCAGCAGTCGGAAGTTTGCCGGCAACGACTGAGATGCGAAGGGCAGGGCGGGCGCCGGCTGCCCCGCCGCGGCGTCGTGGGTGCCTTGCAGCGTGACGTGGACGCGACCAGAGGCGGAGGAGAGCGGTGAGAAGGGTTCGGTTTCCCCGTTGAAGGCCGCGGGATAATAAACGTGCGCGGTCATCGTGTGGTCCGGGTTTTCGACGGAGCACGTCAGGCCGGGGAAAAAGCGGAACTGCGGATCGGCGTCCTCGCGGTAGGCGCGGAGGCGCGTGGTGATAAATTTCCCTTCGGCCGTGTAATCACGACGTTCCGTCATGCGCACGGGCAGATTGGCGTCGGCGGAGTTCCGGTAGGCCGTCGCGGCGTCGGTTACAAATTCGTCGGCGTACGAAAAATCGGAACGTGCTGTGACTACCCCGCCGACGCGGGTCTCGACACGCGTCGGCAGGACTCGGGTTCCCCAATGGTCGGTGTGGGCGTAGGTGTAGGTCGTGATGTGACCGGAGGCTGCGTCCGGTCCCGGGTCCGACGCGGGTGCGTCTCCGAAGGGGCGTCGTACCTGCCGGATCCGGCCCCGCGAAAGAAAGTCATCGAGGTAGTCGAACGCCGCCCAAGTGCCGTCGGAGCTCGTGACGGAACGCAACCGGCGCCAGTTGCCCGGCCGATCGAGGCTGGTATGGTACGAGTAGTCGGTCCGGATCGGCGCGGAGCTCCCGTGGCCCTGCACTTCCTGCTCCAGCTCACGCGAGACCTCGGTGCCAAAGTTGATGTCGGCGTAACGTCGAAACGTGCTGCGGACCACGACACCGGTCTCGTCGAGTACCTCGAGCAACTCGTTGCGATCCGCGTCGGTGTAAGTCCAGCGGTGGCGCACCGGGCTGTTCACAGCCGTCGCTCCTGCTGGTTTCTCCATCCAGTCATCCACGATCCACTGTGACCCGCCCGCCGGTGCGGTCGATTGGCGGGTCAGCTGGGTCCACATTGTCAGGCTCCCGTTCTGGCTGGTCCGTCGCGTCACGCGCAGCGCGGTGAGCGCAGGCGCGACCGGATTCTCGATGATGAACTCATGCAGCGGCTCGCCGGTGACCGCCCACGTCTGGTCCGAGCTCTGCGCACCGACCTGTGTGCGAGGGTAGAGCCGGATCGCGTAACTGGTGGTGCTCAGGGTCACGATGTCGGCCAGTACGCTGGTGGCGTGAATCTGTCGCAGGACGCCTCCTCGTTTCACCACCAGCACCTCGCCATCCTCGCCCAAATGGCAGCCGTCCTGGCCGGGCCCGTCGCGATCGAAGTACAGTGAGGTGGGGCGAAAGGTGTCCGCGGTGAGGCCGTCGGAGGCGAGCCGCAGGCTGCCGGCCGTGCGTCCGTTACGCAGGGTGCCAAGGGCGACGGACCACAGAATGCGCCCCGGTCGCAGCGAGGGGGCTTCGCCGACGGGACCGCCTCCGCCGTCGTCGATCCGTACGGAGAAAAACCCTTGGTCCGGCAGGATGCCGCCATCACCCAGCGCCCAATCAAACATCTCGTGCTCGATGCCGTTGATGAAGACCCGGTGGCCGGGCGGAGGAGTGACCTTCACGCGGAGGCGGGTGACGGCGTGCGAGGAGATTTCGAACAAGTGCGTACGGCCCGGGCGAACACGCGCGAAGCCGACCGAAGTGAAGACCTCGCCTCCGCGGTAGTCCTCGCCCTGCGCGCTGGCGGACGCACCGGAGACGCCGAGTGCGGTGAGGCGCGCGAACGCCGGATTCTCGATTTCGTAGGTGGGGACTGCGGTGACCTGGGCTTGGAAATTCACGGGCACCATCGGTGCCGGATCCGATCCTTGCGCCGTGCAGACGGGCGCAACCGCGAGCAGCGCGGCGATGAAGGGGAGCGCCGCGAAGTGAAAGCGAAGGTGTGTTTTCATGGGTCTCAGGAATTGCGGCGGCGGAGGGAGGTGTTTTCGGACGCCTTGGCGCTGATCAGCGCCCCGCGCCACGCGATGCGATCGAGTCCGCGGCGGGCGGCCGCGGAGGTGGCGCCGGCGCCGAGAGCGGCCTCATAGTGTCCACGCGCCGTGTCGTGGTCGCCCAGCGTGAGCTCGCTCAATTCCCCGAGGGCGAGGGCGGTGAGGGCGGCCTCCCGGCCGTTCATTTTCGGGCGAGCGCGTTTCCCTTCGTTCAGTGCGAGGCCCGCCGCGATGCGTCCGTCCCCGGGCGAGGCCGCTTCCATCTCGCGGGCGAGCGAGCAGAGCGCGGCGATGACCTGCGTGTCCTCCGCCGTGGCCAGCGGACCGCGACTGGCGGCTCCGCGGAGCGTTGCCAGCGCGAGCGCGGGGTTGCCGGCGGACAGCGCCGCGGCCGCCTCGCCGCGGGCCCTCAGCACGGCGGTGGTCCGCGCGGACGGCGCCGCGGGTAGGTTTAATTGGAGGGCGGCAAAGGCGAGACCGGTCGCGAGGAGGCGTGGCAGCGTATTCATGGTTCAGCGGGAATGGAGGCGAAGACGGAGGGTGGCGTTGGTGGAGTCGTTGGTCGCCGGCGCGCCGGCGTTCAGACCGAGAAGGCGCTCGAGCGCGTCGGGCACGCCGTCGCCGTCGGTGTCGTTCGACGAGGCGGCGTCCACTTCGAGCATCACGGGATCGGAGGTGGTGCGTCCCGCGGCATTCACGACCACCACGCGATACGTACCGGCTTGCGCGCTGCTGACGGCTGTCAGCAGCAACGTGGCGGTGGTCGCGCCGGGCACGGCGCTGCCGTCCTTGGTCCACTGATACGCGGTGGCGTTCGTCGCCGAGACCGAGTAGGGGAGGGTGGAGCCGGCCGAGACACGCTGTGTCGCGGGTGTGGGCTGTTGCAGGATTTGCGGTGGCAGCCCTTGGCCAAGGGCGATCCAATAACTGACCTTGGCTTCCGCGAGCGGAGTGGCGGAAGCCCCGGAGTAGCTCAACTCAACGCGGTAGTAGCCGGAGCCCCACATCCAGGTCGGCAGCCGGATATCCGCGTAGCCGCCGGCCGGTATCGTGCCGGTTATTCCGGTCGGGTTTCCGTTCGGTTGGAAAAGGGTGAAGCGGAAGTCGCGGCAGTTTCCGGCCGGGGCGAGCGCCCACGCGCGCAGGGCGACGTCGCTGGAGCCTGGTCGGTAACTTTCAAGAAGATGGCCACGGTCGACCGCTCCCAAGGTGACGGCGGTACCGGCGAAGGTTGCGGGCGGACCAAAGTTTCCGGTGGTTGTCGCCCACTGTGAACCCAGCAGCCCGTCGGTCGCGAGAACCTCCTGCCAGCGGCCTTCGAGGTGCATGCCCGCGGGCACCCAGTTCCAGCCGTCGACAACCCAGGTGTCCTCGATGCCATCGCCGTCCGTATCCTCCCAATACCCGGTTTCCTCCCAGTGCGCGTCCACCCAGATCCACTCCTCGATCCACTGTCCGTTCCCGGTGGGCCGGTCCGGGAAGTCATTCTCGCGCCAGTACTGCAACGCGAGCCGCACGGGCGCGGTTTCGACAACGGTGAGCGTCGCGGGAGCGCTCGTCGCCGATCCCACGGAGTTGGATATCACAACGGTGTAACCCGGGGCGTTGGCGGCATCGGCAACGCGCGTGGTCGGCAGGGGGAGCGTCGCCGCCGTGGCGCCCGCGATGACGACTCCATTGCGACGCCACTGGAAGGTGAACGGCTGCGATCCGCTCGCCTCCACGCTGAATTGGGCCGATTGACCCGCGGTGACGCTCATCGCGGCGGGATGGCGGGTGATGACCGGAGCGGAGGCGGTTACCGTGACGTGGGCCGGTGCGCTGGTCGCCGTTCCCGCGGGGTTCGAGACCATCACCGTGTAGGAACCGGTTTGCGCCGTTTGCGCGTTGAGCAGCGGCAGGTTCGCGGTGGTCGCGCCGGCCAATTCGGCACCGTCTCGCCACCAACGGTAGGTGAGCGGCGGGGAACCGTTGGCGGAAACGGAAAGGATCACCGTTTGCCCGGCTGGCACGGATTGCCCGGCCGGTGCCGCGATGATGACCGGCGGAAGGACGCGCACGGTGAGCGTGGCCGAGGTGCTGGTGATCGAACCGCTGCTGTTGCGCACGACGACCGCATAGGCGCCGGCATCGGCAGGCAGCGCGGCGGGAAGGGCCAGTTGCGCCTGCGTCCCGTTCGGCAGGGCAGTGCCATCACGCGTCCATTGGTAGGAGAGCGGGGCGTCGCTCGACGCGTTTACGCTGAAGTTTACCGGTGCGCCCGTCGTGACTGTGGCGGAAGCGGGTTGGGTGACGATCACCGGCGGGTTGCCGCGCACGCTGAGGACGTACGGTCCCGCGATGTTCGACGCCAGGTACGCGGCGTCGCCTTGCCGGATGATCCAATAATAGTAGTCGCCGGCCGCGTCCGGAACCCAGCTTGTCGAAGGCGTATTCGCGGGGGGCAGCAGAGTTCCAGGCTGGGCACCACCCCAATTCGTCCGTCCGGCGATCACCCATTGCCAAGGTCCCGTGCCAGCGCCGCCCGATAGGACAGGTGTGAAGGCGCGCCCCACGGTTCCGGTCGCATTCTGTGAGAAAACGGAGGGTTGAGCGGCCCGGACGGAAAAACCGGCGGTGGCGCCTCCGTTCCAATCCCACAGGCCGGTGGCATCCGCCGCGCGAAGATGGGCCTGATAGGTGCCAGTCGGGCCGCTCGCCGGTAGAGTCAAAGTCACCGAGGTGGAGGCGTCGCTGCGTGCGCCGACGTACGAACCGCCTGCGTAAACGTACCCGCTCCAGTTTGCGTCGTTGGTGAAGAAATGAAGCCACGCGAGATCGCCGTTTCCGTCGGAGGCGGAGCCGGTGAGGGTCGTCGTCTGTCCGGGAGAGGTGGCGGTCGCGGAAACGCTCCGCGCGTAGGGGGGCTGCGGAGCGGGCTGGATGGTGATGGTGCCGCTGCTGAACGGGCCGACCTGGCGCGCGATCGACCAGTCGGCGGCGTCGTAGAGCACCCAGTAGGTTTCCACGAGGTACGTCCCGGGTGCTGGCACGCTCTCGAGGCGCGTCCAGCTGTTGTTGTAAAGGCTCGTCGCGTGGTACGTGCCGCCGATCTTCACGCGCAGGCGGTAGGGCGCCGGCAACGGCTCGTCGGTCCAGACGTACGGCAGGTTGGTGGAGGTGAAAACGTTGCTGGAAAGGTTGACGGCGGCCGGCGCCAGGCCGCGGGAGCCGAGCAGCAGAAGCGCCGAGAGGAGAAGTTTTGCGGGGAGATTCATGGGCGGATCCGGTTCAATCGATGCGAAGCGCCGCGCAGAGGCGGAGGGTAAGCGCGTCGTTGTCCCGGGCCGCGTGGAGCGCCGCGTTAAAATCGGGAGTGCCGGATTCGGCGCGGAGCCGCGCGGTGAAGTCGGCCCGTCCGACAGGGTGATTGCGCACCGTGGGTGCACCGGGCTTCGCGGAGTCGGTTTCCACTACGCAGATGACCGCCCGGGGAAACGCCTCCGTTCCGAGCAGGAAGCCGCAAGCTTGGATGATCGCGCGGCGGCGGTGCAGCGCGCGGTCGGCGGATTCGCGCGGGGTCGTCACCAGCATGAGCACCGGTGTCTCCCGCAGGTAGGTGAGGGTGGGCTGATAGACGGAACCTCCTTCGCGGTCCCGCCAAGCGGCGTGCGCGTTGGCGGCCGCGGAACGACGAGGCGTGTCGGCGGGCGACGCGGTTTCCACCGCGGGAGTCACCGGCAAGGCGAAGGCTGGCGCCGCGGAAGGCGGGTTGGAGTGCGCCGCGACGGGCAGCGTCAGCACGGCGAACAGCCGCTTGGCGGCGGAGGGAGCGTTTCGGGACGGGAGGCGCATGCGATGCCCCCAGCTCTGGCTTTCCCTCCTTCGCGCGGGAACGGCGGCGTCTCCCCGAAATTGGGGTGATCGCTCCAAACGTGTTATGTCACCACGTAAAGGATACTAGGCCGCGATCGCCATCGCGATCACGGCCCGGGCCGTCCAGGCGGCCGTGCGGATCCAGTTGGTCCGGACGAGGCGGCGTTGCGCCGCGACGTCGGCATCCTGTTCCAACCGGCGGTGGAGCGGCACCTGCACGAGCGCGGTCGAGGTCCAGATCACGGCCAGCAGCGCCAGCCCGGCCCACGC
>JAURJO010000066.1 GCA_030832235.1 Verrucomicrobiota bacterium | reverse complement strand
TTCGGCGTCCGCGGCCAGTTCTGACGGACAACGACGACTTCCGGACTTTCAGCGCCGGCCCTCCGCGGGCCGGCGCTTTTTGTTGGCCCGCGCTCCCGCCTCGCGCTGCGCTCAAACCCGTTGGAACCGTCCTCACCGCCTTCCCGTTTCCGCTCCGTGGCGCCCGCGGTCGTCCTGGTCGCCGCGGTCGTCGCCGCCTACGCGGGGTCTTTGCGCGGGGCGTTTCTTTGGGACGACGATCTCCACATCACCGCCAATCCGACGATCATCGGCCCGCTCGGGTTGAAGGAGATTTGGACCTCGGCGCGCGCGAACTACTTTCCGCTCACGCTTTCCAACTTCTGGGTGCAGCACGCGCTGTGGGGATTGGAACCGCTCGGTTACCGGATCGTCACGCTGCTCTGCCATGCGGGCGCGGCGATTTTGTTGTGGCGGGTGCTCCTCCGCCTGCGCGTGCCGGGAGCTTGGTTGGGCGCTGCGCTCTGGGCGCTGCACCCGGTGCAGGCGGAGTCGGTCGCCTGGATCTGCGAGCTGAAGAACACGCAGTCCGCGGTCTTCTTCCTCGCGGCGATCCTGTGCCACCTGCGCTGGCTGGAGGCGACGCCGACCGGATCACGCGGGCGCTGGTACGCGGCCGCGCTCGGTTGCGCAATGCTGGCGATCCTCAGCAAGCCATCGACGGTCATGCTCCCCGTCGCCCTCGCGTTGCTCGGGTGGTGGAGATCGCGCCGGGTCGCGTGGCGCGACCTGATCCCGCACGTTCCATTTTTCGCGCTCTCGGCGGCAGCGGCGACGTGGACGATCTGGGAGCAGCGCTACAACTCCGGCGCGCTCGGTCCCGAGTGGAACCAGACCTTCGCCGAACGCGTGGTGATCGCCGGGCGCGCGGTCGTCTTTTACCTCGGCAAGCTGATCTGGCCCGAGCCGCTCACGTTCATCTATCCGCGTTGGAAAATCTCAGCGGACCACGTCGCGGCCTTCCTGCCGGCGGTGATGGTGGTGGGGGCCCTCGCTTTGCTCTGGCTGGCGCGTGCGCGGGCCGCCGCGGCCTTCCTCGCGGCGGCGTACTTCGTCGCGCTGCTCTTCCCGGTGTTGGGTTTCTTCAATGTGTACTTTTTCCGGTACTCCTTCGTCGGGGATCATTTCCAGTACCTCGCCAGCATGAGCCCGCTGGCTCTGGCGGGCGCGTGGCTCGCGGTTGCCACGCGTCAGCTCGCCGGCGTTTTTCGGCGGTCGGGTGCGGCGCTGCTGCTCGTCGTGCTCGGTTTTCTCACGGCGCGCGAGGCGCGGGAGTACCTTGATAACGAAAAGCTCTGGCGCGCGACGCTGGCCGACAATCCCGGCGCAATCATGGCGTGGCTCAATCTGGGCGACACTTATGTGAAGCAGAAGCGCCTCGACGAGGCGGTCGCCACCTTCTCGCACGTCACCCGGATCAAGCCCGACGACTTCGACGCCTACAACGATCTCGGTGGCGCGCTGCTGCAGCTGGGTCGCCACGCCGAGGCTTTGGTCGCGCTGGAGCGCGCGGCGGCGTTCGCCCCGCGCCGTGCGGCAATCCTCAACAACCTTGGCACCGCGCAGCGGATGCTCGGTCGGCGTGCGGAAGCGGAGGCCAGTTTTCGTCGCGCCCTCGAGGCCGATCCGACCTACGCGGAGGCCTACAACAGCCTCGGGGTCGAGCTGGCGGATGCCGGCCGGACAACCGAGGCCATTGCGCAGTTCGAGGCCGGGTTGCGGCTCAACCCTCGGAGCGTCGCCGCACTGAATAATTTTGGAAATGCGCTCCGCGCCCAGGGACGGTTGGATGAGGCCGTGGCCAAGCACCGTGAGGCGCTGCGGTTAAAGCCGGAGTATCCCGACGCGCTGGCCAGTCTCGGTCTCGCGCTTGTCCTCTCGCTTCATGCCGACGAGGGGCTGCCGCTCGTCCGGCGTGCCGTTGCGTTACTTCCCGACGACGTGGCCGCCCGCACGCTGGCCGGCCGCGCCTTCGTGGCGGCGGGTCGTACGGAGGAGGCCGTGCCGCAGTTCGCCCGTGCCGCCGAGCTGGCGCCCGAATCGGCCGACGCGCGCAACAACCTCGGATCGGCACTCGCCGAGGCGGGTCGTCCGCGCGAGGCGGTGATCGCGTTCGCCCAGGCCGTGCGCCTGGCTCCGCGGCACTTTGCCGCCCGCGTCAATCTTGGCAACGTGCTCGGGGCGATCGGGCGTTGGGAGGATGCGATCACGCAATTCGAGGCGGCGGTGAAGCTCGCGTCGGAGAACGCCGACGCGCACGCGCGGCTGGGAGTCGCCCGGGTAAACGCGGGCCGGGTGGCGGAGGCAGTCACCTCCTTCGAGGCGGCGTTGCGCTTGAAACCCGGGGACGCCGCGCTCCACGAGCAGTTCGCGCAGGTGCTGCGTGCGCTCGGGCGCACGGCGGAGGCGCTGGCCCACCTTGAGCGTGCCGCGGAATTGCGACGCCCGGGCAGGGAAGAGTGACCCTGCTTCGTCTGGCCTTTCCATCCGCCGCGCCTACGGAGCACAAGACGGAGGACAGGAAGTGAGAGGGAGTGAGTGAAAACGGGCGGAAGGAGTTTCCGACGATCCGAGGGGAGCGCCCTCGGCTACACCGCACGCATTTCGTGACGAAGGTCGGTCCGGTGTTTCCTGACGGCAGGCATCCCGTGTAGCCGCGGCCGTTCGCCGCGGACCATGCGGGATGCGGTACAGCCGAAGGCTTTTCCGAATCGCTCCGCGGGAGGGGCAACCACGGATACACACGGATCGAAACGGATGACGTGTTTCCGGTGTAGCCGGGGCCGTTCGCCCCGGAGACGTCGGGCGAGCCTTCGGCCACCGTGCCTGATGCCCTCGATGCGTCCGATACATGGGAACCCCCTCTTCCTCGGGTCCTGAGTTCCCGATTTCCAGATTCGCTCCGTCCTCCGCTATCTCGGTTTGCCCCTGTCCCCCGCCTGAAGCCGTTCCGCATCGGGAACGACCTTTCGCCGCCCCGGTCACGATCGCCGGGCGGGCCGATCACGGCTGC
>JAURJO010000065.1 GCA_030832235.1 Verrucomicrobiota bacterium | reverse complement strand
TGTCGGTCACCGAACGCACCCGCGAGATCGGTATCCGGCTCGCCATCGGCGCGCACGGCAAGGACGTGCTAACCCAGTTTCTCATCGAGGCCGTGCTGCTCAGCACGATGGGCGGGGTCATGGGAGTCTTGGTGGGCGTGGGCGCCTCACAGCTCGTCGCCCAGTACATGGGCTGGCCCATCCTCGTTTCGTCGCTCTCCGTGATCATCGCGGTCGGGTTCAGCGCGAGCGTCGGCGTGTTCTTCGGATTCTATCCCGCGCGCAAGGCCGCCCAGCTCGACCCGATCGACGCCCTGCGCTACGAGTGACGCTTCCACCGGCGCCGTGAGAACCATGCGCCGGTTTTCGATCCTGTGGTTGATCGCCGTAGCTGCGCCTGCGGCGGACCGGACCGCCATCGAACTGCGCGAGGAGGCTCGCGTCGCCGACGCACGCGGCGACCTTGCGACTGCTCGCCGGCTCCTGAACCAGCTTGTGGCAGTTCAGCGGGATTCGCCCGCATCGCTACTGGAGCTCGCCGCGGTCGCCGCCCGGCAGGGCGACGGCCCGGCCGCAATCGCGGCTTTGGAAAAAATCGCCGCGCTCGGCGCCGCACCGCCCGTGGAGCGCGATCCGCGTTTCGCCAGCCTGCAGGGCTCCGCACCTTTTCGAAGGACACTGCAGGCCTATTCTCAACTCCGGGAGCCGGCCGGCTCGGCCGACGAACTCACCAGCCTGACTGGACGCACCGGAATCCTCGAGGGCATCGCTTGGCGCGCCCGCACCGGGGATATGTTTCTCGGAGACGTGCGCCACCGCGGAATCTGGCGCCGCGATCGCGAGGGGCGCGTCGCCCGCTTCAGCGCCGAGGACGAGTCGCTTCTCGGAATCTTCGGCCTCGCGATCGACGAGGCCCGCGGACTGCTCTGGGCCGCGATGAGCGCGGTGCCGGAGATGGAGGGGTTCACGACAGAAATGAAGGGCACCGGCGCCCTCGCCGCCTTCAGCTTGGCCACCAGCGAACTCGTCCGCGTCGTTGAGGTGCCCGACGACGGTCGGCAGCACGGGCTGGGCGATCTCCACGTAACGGATGACGGCACCGTTTACGCGACCGACGCCAAGGCGCCGGTCATCTGGAAACTCGAGCCCGGCGCGGAGGAACTGCAACGGTTCGCGGAGGAACGTTCGCTCGTTTCCCTCCAAGGCATCGTGCGCTGGCGGGACGACTTCATCGTGGCGGATTACCAACGCGGGCTCTTCGCGGTTTCGCCGGCCGATGGCCGTTTCCGGCAACTGCTTCCCCCGCCGGGTGCATCCCTTGTCGGATTACACGGTCTCGTCACCACTCCGGCCGGCATCGCCGCCACGCAGGCAGGCATCACGCCCGAGCGCGTCGTGCTGATCCTGCCCGCCGAAACGGAGGACCGCGTAAACTCCGTCGCGGTGCTCGCCTCCGGCCATCCCGGGCTGAACGACCTCGGTCTGATCACGCTCGTGAACCAGCAACCCACCTGGGTATCCGGCGCCGGCTGGGACGCGCCCGTGACCACCTCCGCGCCAAACCGCGGCCACACCGTTAGGATCCTCCAAACCCGCCTGCCCTGAAGGGGGAATGGTGAAGCCGTGCTTCTCATCGGCCACGGTCCGGAAATGCAGCTCCGAGCTCAGGCCCCGCGCGCGGGCACCCCGATTATCGTGATCCCGAGGCACGACTTTCAGCTGGCTCCAGGATGATGCGGCTACACGTTGCGCGGTCATGCGCGCTCCCATAGACGTCCAAATTATCGGCCGAGAGATCGCCATCCGCTGGGATGACGGCACGGAGTCTTTCCACGGCCACGAGGAACTGCGCGCCGCCTCCCCGAGCGCGTCGAACCAGGGCGAGCGCGACATCCTCGGCAACCGCTACGGCGGTGACGGACCGAAGAGTTTTCCCGGTGTCGCGGTCACGGGCTGGGAACGCGTAGGAAACTACGCGCTTCGCTTCGATTTCAGCGACGGACATCGGACCGGACTTTACTCCTTCGAGTATCTCCGTCGTCTCGGCGGACTTGCCTGAGTCCGCGGCCGCGCGCGCGGGAATCTCCCGCCTTGCGGGCGCCGGAGCCCGCCGCCACGTTTCGCGCCAAAATTCATGGCCCACCCGACCCTGCCCTCGTTCCTGGCGACGCGCTCGCTCGGCACGGATGAAATCGGCGCCAAGCCCACCGAGGCGCTCCTACGGATCTACGGCTGGATGCAGCTGTCACGCACCGCCGACAACCGCATCCTGGAGCTTTTCCGCCAAGGACTGATCAAGGGCACAGTGACCGGCGGACAAGGTAACGAGGCCGTCTGCGTGCCGCTCGCGCTTTTGGCCGACAAGTCGGTCGACGTGATCTCTTTTACGCATCGCGACCTCGGAGGACACTTGGTCTGGAGCGGACATCCTTGCGACCACCTCAACCAGTATTTTGCCAACGCCGGCAGTCCCACCAAGGCGCGCGAGGGCAACATCCATCACGGTGATCCCGCGAACCGCTCGCTGCCGATGATCAGCCACCTCGGTGCGATGGTTTCCAACGTGGCCGGTGCCACTGACTCCCAGCGACGGCTCGGACGCCCGGCGGTTGGACTAGCGTTCTTCGGCGACGGCGGCTCGAGCACGGGCGACATCCACGAGACCCTCAACCTCGCCTCCCTGCTTTCGCTCCCGGTCCTGTTCGTCATCCAGAACAACCGGTACGCCTACTCCACACCGCTCGCGGAACAGTTCTCGCCCGACACCGAATTGTGGCGGCGCGCCGCCGGCTACGGTATCGAGGGCTTTGCGCTCAACGCGACCGGCGACGTGCTCGAGACGGCCCGGGCTTTCGGTGAGGCGATCGCTCGCGTGCGCGCCACCTCACGCCCGATGCTGATCGAGGCGCACACCCTTCGACTCC
>JAURJO010000064.1 GCA_030832235.1 Verrucomicrobiota bacterium | reverse complement strand
GTCGAAGCTTGCGGCCACCTCGCGCACCGCCGCCGCGTGATCGGCGAAAGGCGCGATGAAAGCCTTGATCTGCACCACCGCCGACTTGCGCAGGCCAAGGTGCGCGAGCGTGCGGTGCAGACCCGCCATCGTCGCACGCACCGCTTCGGCGACGTCCACACCTTTTTCCGCCTGACCCGAGACAAAGACCTTTCCGCCTGCCGGCAGCACGGCCGCGTCACCGCGCATGGCGACGCTCGGAGGATTTTCCGCCGCCGTCGTGACCGCCTCGAAAGCGACCCGCCGTCCGGTCGTCACCAGCGGCGTGCGCACCATCGTGTAGGCCACGGGCGTGGCTGCGAAGCGGCGCGCCACCGCCGCCTCCACTCCGGCCACATCCGCATCGGAAGCGACCAAGCCGTTGAGGCGGAGGATACCGGCCGGATCCCCTCCGGCGGCGCGCACGACACGATCCAGTTCCGCCAAAGCCCCGGCGGCCTCAGTCGCGGCGTCAGCCGCCGCCGGCCCGCTGACCGCGCTGGTGAATACAAGTGGACCATCCGGCACGCGCACCGACCATGCCTGGCCGGCACGTTCCGTTCGGGCACGGCGTTCAATCGGGGCCGCTTCGCAAACCATCGGAAAGAAAAGGATGATCCATGCGAGTCGGAGCCCGAAAGACATTTCGAAACAGAGCGAGCACCGCTGGCCTCAGGCAAGAGCGGATAAAGCATTGGGGAATTCGGGCTGGTTTCCGCTGGGATGATGAACACGCTGGTGCAAAATGAAGTTAAGCGACCTGAACCGCGACGGCGGCATCGGCGCCAACTCGCTGTTCGTCCAGCTGGGAGGCCTCAACATCCTGATCGACTGCGGTCTCCATCCGAAGAAGGCCGGTCGCGCGGCCACGCCGGATTTTCGTCCGCTCCAGGGCGTGCGCCTGGACCTGATCATCATCACGCACTGTCACTTGGACCACATCGGCAGCCTGCCGGTCTTGCTCCGCACGCAGCCCGACGCGCCCGTGATCATGAGCACATCGAGCCGCATGCTCATCGAGCGGATGCTGCACAACTCCGCGAGCGTGATGATGCGTCAGCGTGAGGACGACGGTATCGCGGACTATCCGCTCTTCACGCACGAGGAGATCGACCGCTGCGCGAAGCGCCTCACCGGCCTCCCCTTCGGGCACGCGAAACACTTCCGCGGGGCGAAGGACGAGATCGAGGTGATCTTTCACCCGGCCGGCCACGTCGCCGGCGCCGCGGCGGTCGAGATCCATCACAAGCACCGCGCGATCTTCTTCACCGGCGACGTGCTCTTTGAGAATCAACGGACGCTGCCCGGGGCGAAGTTCCCCGCCGGGCATTTCGACACGATCGTGATGGAGACGACGCGGGGCGCGACGGAGCGCCCCGCCGGCAAGGAGCGCCTCAACGAGGTGAACCGCCTCGTCACGGCGATCAACGACACGATCCGCCGCGGCGGATCGGTTCTGCTGCCGGTCTTCGCGCTCGGCCGTATGCAGGAGGTCTTCGCGATCCTGCACGACGCCCGGAAATTCGGGCGGCTGGTCGAGTGCCCGATCCTCACCGGCGGCCTCGGTGTGGACCTCGCCGATTATTTCGACGAGATCGCGCGCAAGACGAAGCACGTGCAGTTCAGCCGCTCGATCCTGAAGGACCTGAAGGTGCGTCCCACGCCGCGGCAATTGAAGGCCGGCCAGGCCCCCGCGCAGGCAGGGATCTACATCGTCAGCTCCGGCATGCTCGTCGAGCGCACCCCGAGCTACACCCTCGCCTCCGGCATGGTGGGCGACGCCCGCAACCTCATCGGCTTCGTGGGCTACTGCGACCCCGACACCCCCGGCGGCCAGCCCCTCGGGACCAAGCCGGGCGAGGAATTCCTTTTCGCCGCGTCGCATGTGAAGGCGAAGGTGAAGGCGCGGGTGGAACGCTTCGAACTGAGCGGCCACGCCGACCGCGAGGAACTTCTGGAGTTCGCCGTGCAAACGAACGCCCGCAGCATCGTGCTCACCCACGGTGACCCGCCCGCGCGCGCCTGGTTCGCGGAGCAACTCGCCGCGCAGGCGCCGAAATCCCGCGTGATCGACCCCGTGCCGCTGCAGGCCTGCCAGGTCTGATCGCCGCGCGGTTCCCAGCCGATGCCGCCCGCCTTCTGGGTCCATAACCTCGACCCGTTTCTCGTCCGGTTCGGCGAGAACTCGGGCATCCGTTACTACGGAGTGGCCTACTTGCTCGGCTTCGCCTCCGCCGCCGCGCTGCTTCTGCTCTATAATCGCCGCGGGCGGTCGGCGCTGAATCTCAACGGCATCACCGACCTGATCACGGTGATCGTCTTCGGCGTGCTCCTCGGCGGACGCGTCGGCTACTTCCTCCTCTACCAACCCGCCACGCTGCTAGCCGATCCCGCGGCATTTTTCCGCGTGTGGGAGGGCGGCATGGCTAGCCACGGTGGCTTCCTGGGCGTCTTGGCGGCCCCATGGTGGTGCACGCGCCGCCGCGGGCTGCCGCTTTTGCCCGTGGCCGATCTCATCGTCACCGTCGCCCCCGCGGGATTACTCTTCGGGCGGATCGCAAACTTCATCAACGGCGAGCTGGTCGGCCGCGCAACCCAAGTGCCCTGGGCCGTGATTTTCCCTCACAACGAGTTCGACCGGCACCTCGGGAGCGCCTTTCCGCGCCACCCGTCGCAACTTTACCAGGCCGCGCTCGAGGGGTTGTTCCTCCTCGCCTACCTGCAGTGGCGTTTCTGGCGCAGCAATACCGTCCGCACCCAACCCGGCGCCCTGAGCGGTGAATTCCTCATCGGCTACGCGGTCGTCCGCGTGATCGGCGAACAATTCCGTGAGCCCGACGCCCCGCTCCTGCTCGGACTCACCCGCGGGACATTCTACTCGCTGTTTCTCATCGTCGCCGGCGCCGCTCTGATCCGACGGTCCCGCCGGAAGGTCTGAACCGATCTCAACCGGCAGCCGCCTCGACCGCACGCATCAGACGGAGCG
>JAURJO010000063.1 GCA_030832235.1 Verrucomicrobiota bacterium | reverse complement strand
GTCCCGGATCATCGCCTCCGTGCGGGGCCAGGCGCCGAGGTTTTCGTCCCGTCCGCCGCTCATCGCTCCGTTGTCGAAGGGAAGCTGCGGCAGAAAGTTCGGCGGCAGCGGTGGGCGGTTGGCGTAGTCGGCGGGAAAGCCGGGCGGTGGTTGGCGCGGGTCGTGCGGCGCGGTGAACGCGATATAGCAGAAAAACGGCTTCGCGCCCGCGGCATCGTCATGACCCCGCAGGAAGTTGATCGCGGATTCCGCAAAAAGCTCTGTGGAGAATCCCTTGCCTGTGCGGGGGCCGACCATGGTGTTGTTCGGTCCGCGATCGTGGAGAGGGACCTTCTCGTGGTCCGACATTCCGCCGAACATCACGCTCCGTCCCTGTTGGAAGGAGCGCAGCCATGACGGCTGGCCGTTGTGCCACTTCCCGGTGCCGAAGGTCGTGTAGCCCTGCTCGCCCAGCAACTCCCCCATGAGTTTCTCGCCGGCGAGCGTCTGGGTGTTAAGGCCGAACCAATGTTTTCCCGTGTGCAGCATCGCGCGGCTTGGCACGCACACGGCGCCGCTGTTGCCACCGAATACGTAGTTCCGCCGGAAGCTGACCCCGTCGCGCGCGAGGCCGTCGAGGAAGGGAGTCCGGATGTGTGGGTTGCCGTGGGCTCCGATGGTGTCGGCGCGTTGATCGTCCGCGAAAAGAAACAGGATGTTGGGCCGCCCGGAGACGAGGGGCGCTGTGCCCGCCAGAAGGCCGAGCGCGGCTAGGAGGGGAAGTGGGTTGGTCAGGGACATGATGGATGGACGTGAAAGTCTAGGGCGGTTGGAGACGCTCTACTTTGGTTTACGGGCGCCGCGGCCGTCGTTGTGTCACAGGCGATAAGCGCGAGGCTCGCGACGCCGACTCCACGAAGGGTGATGGTTCCTCGCCGCAGCGTCGAATCCGGATGCGAACGAAATTCGCGTGGTACAGGATCAGGTCCATGGGGCAACGGCAGAAATGGTTCCGCGACGGGGGCGGGGCCAAGGCGAAGGGTCGGGGCTCCGTGTCGCGAGTCATAAATCCTCAGGGCCCCCATGATGCCATCCCGGGACTGGCTCGGCCGCTTTTGCGCGTGATCGTCGGGTCCGCCGGCTCCAGCATGGTTCCGCGATGAATACGGAAAAGGTCTTCGCGATCAGGTTCTCGGCGGTTCACCCGCTCTACGTGGCCAAGGCGGTGAGAAAGGGCCGCACGCCGGCGGAGGTCGACGCCGTGATCCGATGGTTCACGGGCTACACGGCGGCGGGCCTGCGAAAACAGATTTCCCGGGAGGTAGATCTCCGGGGCTTCTTTGCGGAGGCACCGCGACTCAACCCGGATGCCGTGAAAGTCACCGGAACCATCTGCGGTGTCCGGATCGAGGAAATTGCGGATCCGCTGATGCGGAACATCCGCATCCTCGACAAGCTGGTGGACGAACTCGCGAAGGGCCGCTCGATGGAAAAGATCCTGCGGTCGTAAGCGGCCGACGGTCGGCCTACACGAACATCAGCACGTACACCGTGAACGCGAGGGCCACGGTGCCCGCGGCGGCGGCGATGGTCCAGAGCAGGGTCCGTCGCCGGGCGGCGAGGGCGAAGGTGGAGACGATGACGGCCAGTTGCGCGGCGAGCATGCCGTAGAAGAAGCGACCGCTGCGCCGGTGATGGCGCTCGGCGGCCAGATTGCTGGCGCGCACCTGCATCTCGAAGAGCTGGGCGATCGTCTGGTTGAGACGGGCTTCTGCGTCGTAGCGCTGGGCGTGGAATCGGAGCCGCGCGGCGACAAAAGCGCGTAGCGTCGGTTTCGCCTCGTCCGGTTGCCCGGCCAGTTGCTTCTCCCACGCATCGATCCGGCTGATCACGGGCTCCAGCCGTGCGTCCTGGCTGAGGGCGTGCGCCTGCTGGTCGCGGAGCGCGCCGTCCAACACGGTGCCGGCGATGGAGAGCACGAGGGTGGCGACCTCCTCGTCGGGACGGCCGGCGTCGATCGCCGCCCGCGCGGCGGCGACGGCCGCCGGCAGTGGCGGCGCGGGCTCGGTTCGCGGCAGGGCGCCTTCGGTCAGAGCCGCGAGCGCGAGCCGGCCGGCCGGGGAATCGAGGGTCGCGGCGGAGGACGGGCCGAGCGCGAGTCGCAGGGCGGCGGCGTCGAGGTTTCGCCGGCTATCGGTGGTGACCATGAGGTCGAGCGTGCCGCGCAGCATCACGGCGCGCAGGCGTTTGCTCTGGAAAAAACCCCATTGGTCGCCGGCCTTGGACTGACGCTGCGCCGCGAGCGAACGATCGTACTGCGCGCGCGTCATTTCACTGGATGCGAGACCCGCCAGCATGGTGGCGATCACCGTCATAACGACGGGGGTAACGCTGAGAACCTTGCCCCATGGCGTCTGGGCCACTTCCGCCTTCAGCTCTTCGGGGATCTGCGCCTTAAGGGTGATTTTCGGCAATGCAGCCATGGGGAATCACGATGGGAGGACGTCGCTTGGCGGCCAGTCTGGAATGGGTAATCGCCACGTCGGCACGCGTCGCACCATTCCCGCGCGAAATCGTGTTTCGCAAAGCGCGGGAAACCTTCAAGCATTCGCATTGTTCCAATCCCAGGTCGCCCCGGCCTGGCGCGTTCATCGCGAGCTTCCGGGACTCGATGCCCCCATGAAAAACCTACTTCTGGTTCGTTGGTTTGCCGCCTTTGCGATCGCCTCGGCTCTGTCACTCGCGACCGCCGTCGCCGCCGCGCGCGCTCCGAATGTCATTCTCGTGCTCGCCGACGACCAGGGGTATCCGGATCTTGGGGTGATCGGATCCAAGCCGGTGCTGACGCCCACGCTCGACCGGCTCGCCCGGGAGGGTGTTCGCGCAACGAGTTTCTACGTCACGTGGCCGGCCTGCACGCCGTCCCGCGCGAGCCTGCTCACCGGGCGCTACCCGCAGCGCAACGGCCTGTACGACATGGTCCGCAACGACATGGTAAACTACAAACACCAGTACTCGGAGGAGGAATACGCGGTGTCGCCGGAGATGACACTCGGATTGGATCCGCGGGAGATCACTCTCGGGAATCTCCTGCAGGGGGCGGGTTACCGCACCGGCGTTTTCGGGAAGTGGGACATGGGGCAGGCAAGGAGGTATCTCCCGCTGCAGCGCGGCTTCCATGACTTCTACGGTCACGGCAACAACGGCATCGATTACTACACGCACGAACGCTACGGCATCCCCTCGATGTTCCGTGGCAACCAGCGGACCAAGGAAGATCAGGGCAAGTACGCGACGGACCTCTTCAAGCGCGAGGCCATCCGATTCATCCGCGAAAGCCGCGGGCAGCCGTTCTTCGTTTATCTACCCTTCAATGCCCCGCACGGGGCCTCCAATTTCGACAAGGGCGGGGTGCAGGCGCCCGAAGAGTTCATCCGGAAATATCCGGACATGGATCAGAAGGGTCGCCTGACCGCGTACTACGCCGCGGTCACCGCGATGGACGCCGCGATCGGCGAGGTGATGGCGGTGGTGAAGGAGCTGGGGCAGGAGAAGAATACGCTTTTCCTGTTCCTTTCCGACAACGGCGGCAGCGGCAACGGTGGCAATGCGCCCTTGCGGGGGCAGAAGTCCACGATGTGGGAGGGTGGCCTGCGGGTGCCGTTCGTCGCGTGGTGGCCGGGGCACCTGCCGGCTGGCGTGGTGACCGACGAGTTTCTCACCTCGCTGGAAATCTTCCCGACGCTGGCCGCGCTTTCAGGAGCCAAGGTTCCCGCGGGGCTGGAGCTGGACGGCTTCGATCTGCTGCCGGTGCTGCGGGGCGAGAAGAAATCGCCGCGCACGGAGATGTTCTGGGAGCGGCGGAGCGATCGCGCTGCGCGCGTGGGGAATTGGAAATGGGTGTCGGCCGGCAAGGGTGGCGGACTCTTTGACCTCAGCCGCGACCTCGGTGAAAAAGAGGACGTGTCGGCGAAGAACCCCGAGATTACGGCCAAGATGAAAGCCGCCTTCGCGGCATGGAAGGCCAAGATGGAAGCCGCCGAGCCGCGCGGCCCGTTCCGGGATTATTGAGCGACATGGTCGCGGTCGGGTTCGCGCCCTAAGGGGTCAGGGCGTTCGTTGTTAAAGAAAACGGGCTTTGGACGTCGAACGCCATGACCCCATGGAAGCGCCGTCGCCACGGATCAGAGCGATGCGATTCCGGCCCGAAGGTCGTCTTGGTCATCGGGAAGATCATCGTGAGATCCGAGGGGAGCGCCCTCGGCTACATCGGACGCACTTCCTAAAGAAGGGGGTGTTCCGATGGGGTCAGGGCGTTCAGTGTTAAAGGAGGCGCGCTTTGAACGTTGAACGCCCTGACCCCAAGAAGGTCGGCGGATTTAACACTGAACGCCCTGACCCCATGGAGGCGGGGTACGGTTTCGCCGGACAAAATATGCGCAGCGGGAAGCGGAGAACATGCTACAGTTCGGCGGACGGAGGGCGGTGGCCGTCGCCGGTTTCCGGCCGCGTGGTATGACAACTCTCGGGATTGAATGCCTGGACTCCCTGCACGGACGAATCGGTCCGCGGGAGGATCGTCGCGTCTGGTTGGAGCGGCTGGCGTTCGCGCTCTCTTGCAAGTGCCCGTTCGATGGTTCCAACCCGATCGATTGCCCTCTGCACGGGCTGCGTTACCTTAATGAAATCGAGTGCTTGGACTGGCTCAATTGCCTGACCGACGATGAGCTCGAATACCTCGCGGCCTACCACCTCTGCTGCATCAGCGAGAAGATTCGCCTGCTGGAGGTCGCGACGGAGGAGGCGCGGCGAGCGGCGCGGCTGGAAGAGCCGGTGGAATAACCGGCTGCGTTCAGTCGTCGGTGTCGGGTGTCACCGCCCACTCCGGGTAAGGGGCGCGCGGGCCCTTCATCGCGCGCCAGAGGATGCGGTTCAGCGCGTCCTCGGGGGCTTTGTCGACCTCGCGGAAGTTCATGCCGGCCGAGGCGATGGCGTCGGCCCGCAGCACGGGGTCGGTGATGGCCTTCGCCGGTGGGTTCATCTGGTCGAGCGGGATGTTGGCGGGTACCGCCTTGAAAGGCGTGAAATCGGGTGTGTCGGTGAAGCAATCGCTCATGGGCGCGGCGCTGGCGTCGAATTGGTTCATCGGCGGCAGGCCGAGGATCTGGCCGATCGTGCGGAGCAGACTCGTGGTGTTGTACTGGGTGCTGACGATCGAGCCGCGTCGCGCCCAGGGGCTGATGCAATAGGCAGTGGTGCGGTAGCCGCTGACGTGGTCCCATCCGGCTTGCGGGTCGTCCTCGATCGCGAGGATGGCCATCTCGGGCCAGAAGCGGGACCGGCTCAGCGCCTCTACGATGCGCCCGAAGGCGAGGTCGTTGTCGGCCACGCAGGCCGCGCGTGTGGGCGTGCCTGGTTTGGTGCCACTGGTGTGGTCGTTGGGCAGGCAAATCAGGGTGAGTCCCGGAAACTCCCCGCGCGCCTCGAATCCCTGCAATTCCTTGATGAAGAAATCGGCCCGCGCCTGGTCGGGCACGCTCATTTCCCAACCGACGTAGGCGGTCGGCGAAAACGGCCGGATGCTCTCAAGCGCGGGTTTGCTGGCGAATATCGCCTCGTTGGTGCGGTCGCGCCAGGAGCGGTAGCAGGAGAGGAAATCCGGCGTGCCTTTGCGTCCGTCGCGCCAGGTCACGGCGGGAATCATGAACTCGCCGTAGTTGCGGACCGACACGCCGCGGCGACGGGCGCTGTCCCAAATGAATCCGGCCGGCGAGTAGGCGAGGGCGTCGGCGCCGTCCTCCGCCATGCCGTCGGGGTAGCTGCGCGGGAAACCCGCGAAGCTCTTCTCCATGTAGTCCGTCGCGAAGGCCGTCGTGCTCCACTGGTGGCCGTCGGCGCTGAGGATCCCCGCGCAGTAGGTGTTGTCGAGGAGCACGAAGTCGCGGACCAGCTTGTGCTGGTTGGGGGTGATGCGTTCGCCGAACACGCACAGCGACGGGTCGCCGTTGCCGCGGCCGAGCGCGCCGAAGACCTGGTCGTAGGTGCGGTTCTCCTTAATGACGTAGACCACGTGCTTGATGCGGCTTGGCTCGCCGATGCGCTCGGGGATGGCCCGCGGTGCGACACCGGGACGCGCCGGGAGCAGCGCCTCGCGGATCCGCTCGCGACGAAGATTGCGACCGACGGTTTCGGACAGGGTCGGCAACTCGGAATCGGCCGGCACGCGCGTGAGCGTGAGGGAGCCCGCGAATTGCCGGGAGTTGAAACCCGTGCCGCCGCTGGTGTCGCCGGCGCGCGCCGGATTTTCGGCGAGGGCCTTCAGGTTGCCCGCGGCGAGCGTGCCGCGCTTGGCGTCGAAAACCAGCGCGCCCGGATACCAGCCCACGGGAATGAGCCCGAGCAGACGTGATTCGCGGTCGGACGGGTCGAAGTTGATCACCGCGATCGCGTTCTGTGCGCCGTTGGCGGCGTAGAGACGCCGGCCCGAGGGGTCGAACGCGAGGGCGTTGGGTGAGGCGCCGAGCAGATCCGCCGGGTTTGGTTTGCACCAGATCGTCTCCACGATCTTGCCGGTGCGCGTCTCGATCACGCTCAGATTGTCGGCGCCGGCATTGGCGCAAACCAGGTACCGGCCGTTGGGCGATAGCGCGAGGGCGGAGGCGTTGCGGCCGGTGACGATCTCCGAGCCTTCGCCGGCTCCCGGCGCGAGCGGGATCACGCTCACCGAACCTTCGCTCGCCGCATGGGTTTCCGGATCAATGCGCACCACGGTGCCGCGGCCCGCCGGACCCGTTAGATCCCCGGGGCCGGGCCGCCGGCCACCCCAGTTCGAGACGTACGCGCGGTTACCCGCGAGCACTACGTCGTAGGGAGCAACCCCGGTATTGAACGTACGCCGGACCTGCCCGGTTGCCGTCTCTACCTCAAGAAGTCGGTTGGAGAGGTTGGCGCAAACGAAGAGGAGCGTTCCGTCGCGGGAGAGTGCGAGACCACTGGGTATCTCCTCCTTGCGTCGGGGGGCGCCGGCGGGAGGAAGGGCGATGGAGTGCGAGGGCGCCACGGAGCCGTCGGGCGCGACGGCGAACACCTTGATACTGCCGTTCACGTTGCTCAGGTACACGCGGCGGCCGTCGGCCGAGACGACCAGACCGGTGAAACTCGCCTGTCCCTTGCGGTCGGGATCAAGGAAGTTCGCGGACGCCACCGCGGGTAACGGCTCGGCTTGTTTTTCGTTGGGCAGCGCGACGCGTTGACGGATCTCTCCGCTCGCCGGGTCGAGCACGAGCAGTTCGCTCGTCTTGCCGGAAACGAGCAGGGAGCGGCCATCCGGAGTGAGTGCGAGCGCCTGCGGCCGGAGTCCCGGCAATTCAACGACACGACCTAGCGGTGTGATGATCTGGTTGACCGGCGTGACCGAGCGTCCGCCGGTGTGGCGGCCCACGCGCTCGGTGTCGGACCGCGCAGTCACCGTCACGCCCGCAGGGGCGGGCGTCGTGACGTTGCAGCCGGCGAGAAATGCGAAACTGGCGACGGTCAAAGCGGCGGCGAAGCGGGGCGACCGGGGCAGGGCGGGACGAATCATGCGTCGAGATTGAGGAAGCGGTTTTTCGGTTGTCACTCCCTTCCGGCGTTGGCGCGATCGCTGGCGAGTGGCGAGGCTCTCGCCAGCAATCCCCAACTCCGTCACATCTTAATCATGCGCGTCGTTTCCCGTTTTCTCGTTGCCGCACTTTTTTCCCTGCCTGCTGTAGTTTTTTCCGCCGAGCCGGCGCGCTGGCTCAAGGGCAACCTCCACACGCACTCGCTGTGGAGTGACGGCGACGATTATCCCGAGATGATCGCCGACTGGTACAAGCGAAACGGGTACCAGTTCCTCGGCATCTCTGACCACAACGTCCTGCAGGAGGGCGGGAAATGGTTCGAGCTGAAGCAGCCGGTTTCGATCAAGGGCGAGGTGGTGCAACGCGGCGGCGGCGCCGTGCTGGAAAAATACCTCGCGCGATTCGGTTCCGACTGGGTCGAGCAGCGCGTGAACGGACAGAAGCGCGAGGTGCGCCTCAAGCCGCTCGGCGAGTACCGTTCGCTGCTCGAGGAGCCGGGTAAGTTCCTGATGATTCCGGCCGAGGAAGTGACCGGCGCCTGGAAAGTGGCCCGCACCGAGACCACGCC
>JAURJO010000541.1 GCA_030832235.1 Verrucomicrobiota bacterium | reverse complement strand
CTGCCATCTGGCGCAAAACCGACCGCGTCGTCGAGCGCGCGGACGACCGACCGCCGGGCCAACTGCATCGTTGCCTCCCGCCAGGGCGCATGGCACGTTCGCGACTTATGTCAGCCGAGCCCACCGCGAACGCCGCGCCGGACGCTTCACCCGCCCCGAGCGACTTCATCCGCGACATCGTCGCCCGCGACGTCGCCGAGAAACGCCACGCGCGCATCGTCACGCGGTTCCCGCCCGAGCCCAACGGCTACCTGCATCTCGGCCACGCCAAGTCCATCTGCCTCAATTTCGGTGTCGCGCGCGAAAACCACGGCGTCTGCCACCTGCGTTTCGACGACACCAACCCGGTCAAGGAGGACGCGGAGTACGTGGAGTCCATCACCCGCGACGTCCGCTGGCTGGTCGAGGGCTGGGCCGACCAGTGCCTCGGTTTCAAACCCAAGGGCGCCACGCCCGCCGCCGGCACAGTCAACGGCAAGCCCGACTTCCATCTCTCCGCGGTGGCCGCGGGTGCTGAGGCGGAACCTTTCTTCGCCAGCGATTACTTCGAGCATATCCACGGCTACGCGGTCGAACTGATCAAGCGGGGCAAGGCCTACGTGTGCGACCTTTCCCCGCAGGAGACCGACGCCTACCGCGGCGCGCCTGATCACCCCGGCAAGGACTCGCCGTTCCGCAATCGCAGCGTGGAGGAAAACCTCGCCCTGTTCGCGCGCATGCGGTCCGGGGAGCTTCCCGACGGCGCCTGCAGCCTGCGGGCGAAGATCGACATGGCGTCGCCCAACATCTGGCTGCGCGACCCGCTCCTCTACCGGATCCGCCACACCGCCCACCATCACGCGGGCAAGAAGTGGTGTATCTACCCCCTGTATGACTTTGCCCACTGCCTGAGCGACTACCTCGAGGGGATCACCCACAGCGTCTGCACGCTCGAGTTCGAAGTTCACCGTCCGCTCTACGACTGGATTCTCCAAAGCCTCGAGCTGCCGCGGACACTCCCGCACCAGTACGAATTCGCGAAGCTCAACATCAGCTACATGGTGTTCAGCAAGCGCCGCCTGCTGCAGTTGGTGAGCGATGGAGCAGTCGCAGGCTGGGACGATCCCCGCCTGCCCACGCTCGCCGGCGCCCGCCGGCGCGGGATCCCGGCCGCCGCCATCCGGCGCCTGGCCGCTACCGTAGGCGTCACGAAATACGAGAGTGTAACCGATATCGCGCTGTTCGAACACGCCGTGCGCGAGGAACTGAACGCCGCGGCCACGCGCCGCCTCGCGGTGCTCCACCCCGTCAAGGTCGTCCTCACGAACATTGCCCCCGGCGAGACCGTGACTTGCCGCGCGGTCGACAACCCGCAGGACCCCGCGCCCCGCACCCGCGAGGTCGCGCTCACCCGCGAGGTCTTCATCGAGCAGGACGATTTCGCCGAGGTGCCGCCGCCGAAGTATTTTCGCCTCAAGCCGGGCGGCGAGGTGCGGCTCAAGTACGCCTGCATCATCCGCTGCGACGAGGTCGTGAAGGACGCCACCGGTCGCGTGACCGAGCTCCGTTGCACCGCCGACCTCGCGACCCGCGCGGGTCAGCCGGATGCCGACCGCAAGGTTAAGGGCACCATCCATTGGGTGAGCGCCGATCGCAGCATCGAGGCTGAGGTGCGGCTGTACGACCGGCTTTTTACCGTGCCCGAGCCCGGCGCCACCGAGGATTTTCAACGCCATCTGAATCCCCGCTCGCTCGAGGTCGTGCGCGCCCGCCTGGAGCCCTCGCTCGCCGCCGCCCGCGCCAGTGAGCCGTTCCAGTTCGAGCGCCTCGGCTATTTCACACCCGACGCGAAGGACAGCCGCCCCGGCGCGCTCGTCTTCAATCGTACGATCACACTCAAGGACACCTGGGCGAAGCCCGCCGGCAAAGGCTGAGCGAACAAAGGTTCACGCCATGGAAATCGGACTCCTGCTTTTTCCCAAAGTCACCCAGCTTGATCTGACTGCACCGTTCGAGGTCTTCGCGCGAGTCCCCGGAGCGAAGGTTCATCTCATCTGGAAGTTCCTCGATCCTATCGACAGCGACCGCGGGTTGAGGCTGCAGCCGACGATGACGTTCACGGATTGTCCGCCGCTTGACATCCTGTGCGTGCCGGGCGGCCCGGGTCAGGTCGACCTGATGGATGACTTCGAGGTACTGGGTTTCCTGCGCGATCAGGCGGCGAAGGCGAAATGGATCACATCGGTTTGCACCGGCTCGTTGCTCCTCGGCGCGGCCGGACTGCTCAAGGGGTATCAAGCCACCTGCCATTGGGTGTCGCGCGACCAGCTGAGCCTGTTCGGCGCGGAATCACAGGACTCCCGCGTCGTCGTGGACCGCAACCGCATCACGGGAGCCGGAGTGACGGCAGGGTTGGACTTCGCGCTGCAGGTCGTGGCGCAGTCTGTCGACGAGCGCACCGCGCAGACGATTCAGCTGGCGCTCGAATACGAGCCCAGCCCGCCGTTCTGGAGCGGCACACCCCACCACGCGCCCGCCGACGTGGTCACCGAGTCCCGCGAGCGCATGGCCGCCTTCATGGAGCGCCGGCTAGAGGCGAGCAAACGCGCCGCCGCGGTACTCGACGCCGGCCCGAAGGCGGCGACGAAACCCGAGGAGCCCTGGCTCGACTGAGGCTCCCAAGGATTCTGTGAAGCAAAGCATCGTCACTCTCGACATGGAGGGCGTCCTGACGCCCGAGATCTGGATCGCCGTCGCCGAACGCACCGGCATCCCCGAGCTGCGGCGCACCACCCGCGAGGAGCCTGACTACGACAAGCTGATGAATTACCGCATCGGTATCATGGACCGGCACGGAATCACGCTCTCGCGAATCCAGGAGGTGATTGGCGGCTTGGAGCCGCTGCCGGGGGCGCTCGACTTCCTCGCGGAAATACGCCGTCGCACCCAGCTGATCATTTTGTCCGACACCTTCGAGCAGTTCGCGCAGCCGCTGATGCGGCGCATGGAGTGGCCCACGCTGTTTTGCCATCGGCTCGTGGTGGAAAACGACCGGATCACCGGCTATCGCCTGCGCCTGCCGGATCAGAAACGAAGGGCGGTCGAGGCGCTGCAGGCCCTGAATTACCGCGTGATCGCGGCCGGAGACTCGTACAACGACACCACGATGCTCGGCCAAGCCGACCATGGTTTCTTGTTCCACGCGCCGGCGAACGTCGTGCGCGAGTTCCCGCGGTTCCCCGCCTTGGAAAGTTACGACGATCTGCTGGAACGCATCACCGCCTGCTTGTGAAATCCGAAGCGGACCGGTCGATCGCGTGTTCCCAGCCCGGAAAAGAGTGAGGGCCGCCTACCCCTAGGCGGCCCTCGCACCTAACACCAAGCAAACCATTGAACTACCACGAGGTAGACGTCCCTGGCCCCGGAACGTTCAAAAGCCGCGAAGAATTTTGAAAAATCGGTAAGCAGCGTCGGAGACGTGCACTCCGATAAACCCTCAAGTTATTTAAGGCCATTATTTTACCTCATAATCCCATGAAAACCCCCGGCAAAATATTCGTCGTCACACTCTTAACCTCGCTCGCCTTCGCCGCGGATTTCGAGGCGACCCAACCCGCGGAATTCGCCCACTGCATCCCGGCGGATGCCAAGGTTACCAAAATCGCCGGCGGCTTCGGCTTCACCGAGGGCCCCACCTGGATCAAGGACGGCGGCCACCTCGTCTTCAGCGACATCCCGCGCGACGAGATTCGGAAGTGGACCGCCGCGGGCGCCGTCACGACTTTCCGTGCCCCAAGCCGAAACACCAACGGCAACACGACCGATCCCGAGGGCCGTCTGATCAGTTGCGAGCACAGCGGCCGCCGCGTGGCGCGTTTGGAGAAGGACGGTACGCTGCGCACTCTCGTCGACTCCTTCGAGGGCCGGAAGCTCAACTCCCCGAACGATGTGGTCGTGAAGTCTGACGGCACCGTCTGGTTCACCGACCCCGAGTATGGACTGAAGACCGATCCGGCCACGAAGAAGAAGGTGGGTAAGGAGCAGCCGGGCAATTTCGTCTACCGTCACGATCCGCGCACCGGCAGCACGACGGCAATCGCCCGCGATTTCGACCAGCCCAACGGCCTGGCCTTCTCGCCCGACGAGCGGAAGCTCTACGTCGCCGATTCGGGGAAACCACGCCACATCCGAGTGCTGGAAATCGCCGCGGACGGCACAGTCTCCGGCGGGGCGGTGTTGTGCACCCTGGACAAAGGCGCGCCGGACGGCATTCGCGTGGACGCCACCGGCCGGGTGTGGACGAGCAGCGGCGACGGCGTGCAAATCTTCGGCGCGGACGGAAAACTGATCGGTCGTATTCTCCTGCCGGAAGCGGCCGCCAACCTCTGCTTCGGAGGAGCCGACGGCCGCACGCTATTCATGACGGCGCGCACCTCGCTCTACGCCGTCCCGACGGTGGTAACAGGAGCGAGCCGGTGAGAACTCTGAGGCGAACCAATTTTCGGTTCGCTAATCGGGATACGGTCCCAAGCGGCGAAAACAGGAGAAAACGGAGGCAACTGAGAAAACGATTACGAGTGCACCCCCCGTGCCGGCTTTGCAGGTGACTACGAGACCCCGCGATCCAAAAAACGCCCCGATAAGGAAGCCGTCATTTGATGCCCCCGATTTCGGGGTGATCGCATGATCGGAATCAGTCCAAACAAGTGTCTTCCGTGAAGGCGTGCATCCACGCTTCCTCCAAGCGAACCAACTCACCGAGCATATCATCGGCGCCGCGATAGAAGTACACCGTCACACAGGTCCTGGATTACTCGAATCCATTTACGAATGGGCGCTGGCCTGCGAACTGAGCCTGATAGGAATAAACGTCGCCCGCCAGGAACTGGTGCGAGTGGAGTACAAAGGATTCGTAAGGGAGGAACCACTCCGCTTCGACTTGCTGGCGGAGGGCTGCGTGCTCGTGGAAGCCAAGTCAGTCACGGCGATCCAGCCTCTCCATCAAGCGCAGGTATTGAGCTACATGAAGCTTCTCGACGTCCCGGTGGGCTTACTCATCAATTTCAATGCAAGCCGCTTGGCGGAAGGCGTGCATCGACTGATTCTACCCGGGGCAAATCGCTGAAATTCTCCCCTTTGCTTACCTCTGTTAGCTCCGTTTTCTCCTGTTGCTAGTCTGGCGGACAGTAAACGCCTTCTGCTTCCGACAGAGTCCTGCTTCAGCTAAAAAGCCTACCCTCGGCCGCTAGAGAAGATCGGCGGCCAGTTCGGCGAGGCGCGAGCGCTCGCCCTTGGTGAGCTTCACGTGCGCCGCGATCGCATGGCCCTTGAGACGGTTGTGGCAGTAGACGAGGCCGTTGCTGCGCGAGTCGACGTAGGGGTTGTCGATCTGCGCGGGGTCGCCGATCAGGACGATCTTCGAGCCCTCGCTGATGCGCGTGATCACGGTCTTAACCTCGTGCGGGGTGAGCTGCTGCGCCTCATCGAGGATGAAGAAGCGCCGCGCGATGGAGCGCCCGCGGATGAAAGCCAGCGCCTCGATCTCCACCATGCCGCTCCGCAGCAGGCGCTCGTAGGGTTTCATCGCCGGGCCATGACCGCCGCCCGACGAGGAGGCGTGAGCCGGCTGGGGCGAGGTCATCGCCGACAGGAAATGGGCGTCATGCTTCTTCTGTTTTTTCTTAGAAACCTTCTTGGCGGCGAACTGCGGGTCCTTAGGCGGCTTGGAAGGGATCAGCACCTCGAGCGCGTCGTGGTACGGCTGCAGCCAGGGCTTCATCTTTTCCTCGAGCGATCCCGGCAGGAACCCGATGTCCTTACCTAGCGCGATCACCGGCCGCGAAATGGACACTCCGTCGTAGCGTGAATGGTCGTCGTGCGTCTGGTGCAGCGCACAGGCGGTCGAAAGCAGCGTCTTGCCCGTACCGGCCTTCCCGAAGCACGTGACGATCGCGATGCTATCATCCAGCAACGCATCCATGAAAAACTGCTGCTCGAGGTTGCGCGCCCGGATCGGGATGCCGCCCGGCGCTTTCACGAAATCAGGGAGCCGCAGGCGCCGCACCGAGCCGTCGCCACCGTAGCGGGCCGGCATCGTCTTACCCTCCTCGGAACGCAGCAGGACGTACTCGTTCAGGTAAAGGGGCTTCGCCGCCAGCGCGCTGAGTTCGAACGCGCCCTCCGAGCAGAAGCGCTGCAGCTCGTAGATCGTGACCGGAATCTCGCGGTAGCTCGACTCGTCGTCGGCCGCCGGAACCTTGTCGTTGAGGTAATCCTCCGACTCGAGACCGACCGCCCGCGCCTTGAGCTGCACATTCACATCCTTCGTTACGAGGATCGTGGGCGGCGGGTAGCTCTCCTGCACAAAAAGTGCCGAGGCGATGATGCGATTATCCTTCTTCGAAAGATCCGGGAGCACCGCCCGCAGCCGGTCGAGCGCCGGAGACCGCGCCGAGGGGTCGGCGAGGTAGGGGTTGATGATGATCGAAAGCGTGCCGCCGTTCTCGAGCTCCACGCCTTCGTGCATGGAGCGGGTGTCGGGCAACAACTGCTGCAGGATACGGTGGACTCGGCGGGCGTTACGGCCCCGCTCGGTGGATTGCTCGGCCTTGATCGCGTCGAGCTCCTCGAGCACCTCCACGGGGATCGCGAGGTTGTTGTCCTCGAATTTGAAGACGCACTGCGGGTCGTGAAGGAGGACATTCGTGTCGAGCACGAAGGTCTTCACCTTGGCCGATACCTTTAACCGCGAGAGGGGGGCCTTCGCCCCACGGTGGGTTTCCATCGGTGGGTTGTGAGTAACCTGCGAACAACTGAGGACGGACCGCCGCGCTTGTCCATTCCGGATTTCCATCGTCACACCCTTGTGCTCCCGGCGCCCGCGCTTGAATCCGCCCCGCCACGCGTCGAGTCTTCCCGGGCGCATGCATCTCGACCCGATCAAAGCCGAGCTCCTCGCCTCCTACCGCAGCCTCGGCGGCATCAACCACGTCGATGGCGTGAACCTGCCGTCACAGGAGTCGGTGAACCAGCTCGCGGCGGACTGCATGCACCTGCTTTTCCCCGGGTATTTCGAGGAGTCGGCCCCCGACGAGGGCAGCCTCCCCGCGCTGGTGGAGGGACTGCTGGCGCGCATCGATCGCCGGCTGTTCGCCGAGATCGAGAAATGTCTCCGCTTCGCGAAAGCGGGCGACGCCCCGGGCCGGGCCCGCGAGCTCACGACCGCGTTCCTGCGTCAATTCCCGGGCGTGCGCGCACTGGCCAAAACCGACGTTGACGCCGCCTACGCCGGCGACCCCGCGGCGCGCAGCGTGGAGGAGATCATCCTCGCCTATCCTTGCGTCCTGGTGATCTCCCTCCAGCGCCTCGCCCACGTTCTCTACCACCTAGGCGTGCCGCTGCTGCCCCGCATGCTCACCGAGTACGGCCACGAGCGCACCGGATGCGACATCCACCCGGGCGCCCGGCTCGGGAGCCACTTCTTCATCGACCACGCGACCGGCGTCGTGATCGGAGAGACCGCCACCGTGGGATCCCATGTGAAGCTCTACCAGGGCGTCACGCTCGGCGCGAAATCATTCGACCTCGATCCGGCGGGAAACCCGGTGAAAGGAGTGAAGCGCCATCCTGATATCGGCAATCACGTCACCATTTACGCCCACGCCACGATCCTCGGCGGTGATACTCAAGTTGGCGCCCACTCAATCATCGGCTCCAACGTGTGGCTGCTGCGCTCTATCCCGGAACGCACGGTGGCCTACTTCAAGGGAGACAACCTTGTGGTGCGCTCGCGCGCGGCGGACGACTCGATGGTGGGCCGCGGCCCGGGGCCGGAGCATCCGCACGACTGCGGTTTATGAGCCAGGCGGACGCGGTCGGCTGGAAGGTGAGCCGCATCTTCATTTCCCCGGGGCACAACTACTTCGGCCGCCACGGAAAGCCCGCCGGCGAACATCCGACGATCGAGGTCGACTCAGTGGAGTGCATCGCGGGTCGCGGACTGCGGGGAGACCGCTTCTTTGGTTACCGGACCGACTACCGTGGACAGGTCACCTTCTTCGCCGAGGAAAATTTCGCGGCGCTTTGTCGCGAACTGGAACTGCGCGACGCTTCGCCTGGCGCGCTTCGCCGAAACGTGATCACCGCCGGCGCGGACCTCAACGCCTGGATCGGACGGCGGTTCGCGCTACAGGGGATTGGGTTCGAGGGTATCGAGGAATGCCGTCCGTGCCACTGGATGGACAGTGCCCTTGGTCCGGGCGCCGAGGCCTGGCTACGATCGCGCGGCGGGCTGCGGTGCCGGGTCCTGAGCGACGGCTGGCTGCGGCGCGATGCCGCGAGCGGCCCAACTCAGATGTAGTACATCGTGTCCGGCTCGCGGGAAGCGATCTGATCGAACGTTAAAGCTCGCGCCTTCGCCTCGATATCTCCGGCGATCTCCGTCCAGACCTGCCGCATGCGCCGCCCGCTGCGGCCTGAGTGGTTGCCGCTGAGCTGCAGGCAATGTCCGTCGACCGCGATGAGCACATCGAGGACCGAGATCTCCTCCGGCGGCCGCGCGAGCGTATACCCGCCGCGGCTGCCCCGGCGGCTACGGATGAGGCCGTGGTTGCGCAGCTTGAGCAGGATCTGCCCGAGAAAGTTGGCCGGAACCGCCTCGGTTTCGGCGAGGTGCTCGATCCGTGCCAGCTCGCCGGAGCCATGCAGGCGTGCGAGCTCCGCCATCACGCGGCAGGCATAGTCGACTTGGACGGAAACCTTCACCGCCGATCAGATGACGTACTCAGCGCCCTCAGGTCGAACAAACTCCCGCGGCTCATCGAGCAACCCGGCGGCAACGGTGGCGTGGGTGCCGGGCTCAATGAGAATGAACGAACCGGTGAGCCGGTTGCGCGCATAGGCGTCGAAGAACAAGGGCTGCGCGGTGCGGAGGCGGATCTCGCCGATGTCGTTCATCGCGAGCGAGGCCGGGGCCGCGGCCGGCTCCAACGTCTCGAGGTCCAGACGGTTCAGCAGTTCCGGCACAACAACGGGCACCGTCTGGGTCGTATGTTTAAGCAGGAACTTTCGGCCGGGCTGCAACGCCCGCGGGTGCATCCAGCAGACTCGCGCGGTCAGGTCACAACCGACACCCGGTGGCTGCTCGCGGCCGATCACCATCCCGCCGCGGCCGAGATCGACGTCGTGCTCGAGCACCACCGTGACCGACTGAGGGCAAAAGGCCTCCTCGACGGCGCCGTCGTAGGTCCAAATCTCCTTCACCCTGGAGATGAGACCGGAAGGCAGCGCGACGACCTCCTGGCCGCGACGCAGAACGCCGCCGGCAATCTGTCCGCTGTACCCGCGAAAATCGTGCAGCGCGGTGTCGCGCGGCCGGTTGGGACGGTTCACCCACTGCACGGGGAGACGCAGTCCGGCGAGATTCCAATCGCTCGCGACGTGGACGGTCTCAAGGTGGCCGAGCAGCGTGGGGCCGCGGTACCAAGGGGTATGGGCCGAGGCCTCCACGACGTTGTCGCCGTTGAGCGCGCTCATCGGAATGAACGTCACGTCTTGGATGCCGAGTCGCGGCAGGAATTCCTCGAACTGCGCCCGGATCTCGCGGAAGCGCTCCTCGCTCCAGCCGACAAGGTCCATTTTATTCACCGCCACTACAAGGTGCGGAATCCGTAGAAGCGCGGCGATCGCGGTGTGGCGGCGACTCTGCTCGATGACGCCGGCGCGAGCATCGACGAGCACAATGGAGAGGTTAGCCGTCGAGGCGCCCGTCACCATGTTGCGCGTGTACTGCACGTGGCCCGGGGTGTCAGCGATGATGAACTTGCGCCGCGGCGTGGCGAAATAGCGGTAGGCCACGTCGATCGTGATGCCCTGTTCGCGCTCCGCGCGAAGCCCGTCGGTTAGGTTGGCGAGGTTGATACCTCCGCCTCCGGTGAGGTCGGCGGAACGCTCCAGCGCCTCGATCTGGTCCTCCATGAGCGACTTCGAGTCGTACAGGAGACGGCCGATAAGGGTGGATTTGCCGTCGTCGACGCTGCCGCAGGTATTGAAACGCAGGATGTCGACCGGCGGCGGAGGTGTGGCGACGGGCGCGAGATGTTCTTCGGTGTACACGGTGGAAACGCGGGCGGGGCTTAGAAATAACCGGCCTTCTTCCGGTCCTCCATCGCGGCCTCGGAGGCGCGGTCGTCGGCCCGGGAACCGCGCTCGGTAACGCGCGCGGCGGCGATCTCGGCGATGATGTCGTCGACAGTCGACGCGCGGGACTCGACGCAACCGGTGCTGATGATGTCTCCGATTGTCCGCACGCGCACGACCAGGTCGCGGACCTCCTCGGCGGGCCGTGGCGGCACGAGATTGTTGACCGGCAGCCACTGGCCGCCGCGCCGCACGCATCGGCGCTCGTGGCTGAAGTAGATGGAGGGGACCTCGAGGCGCTCGCGGCGGATATACTCCCAGACGTCGAGCTCCGTCCAATTGCTCAACGGGAATACGCGCATGTTTTCTCCGGGATTGAGGCGCGCGTTATAGAGGTTCCAGATCTCGGGCCGCTGGTTTTTCGGGTCCCACTGGCCAAAGGCGTCGCGAAAACTGAAGAACCTCTCCTTCGCGCGGGCCTTCTCCTCGTCGCGGCGAGCGCCGCCGATACAGCAGTCGAAGCGGAACTCCTCGATCGCGGCCAGCAACGTCGGGATTTGCAGGCGATTGCGGCTGATCTCGCCGGGGGCGGGCTGGGCGATCCCACGCGCTATCGCATCCTCCACGGTGCGCACGATTAGCCGGGCGCCGAGCTCCGCCGCGCGCCGGTCACGGAAGTCGTTAAGTTCCGGAAAGTGATGCCCCGTGTCGACGTTGAGCAGCGGCAGGGGAAACTCGGACGGCCGGAAGGCCTTCTCCGCGAGACGCAGCAGGCAGATCGAGTCCTTGCCCCCGGAGAAAAGCAGCGCGGGACGCTCAAACTCCCCGGCGACCTCACGCAGGATATGGATGGCCTCGGTCTCGAGGTGTTGCAGGTGGTCGAGATGGTAGCTCGGCATGGAAGTTGTCGCGGGATCAGGCTGGAACTGCTTTCGCGCCCCAGGCGGCGTGCAGGCCGCATTCGCGTTTCTCGTCGGCCTTGGCCGGGTCGAAATAGTCCCACTCGTTGGGCAAGCCGTGAGCAGCGAGGTAGGCGTCGAGATCGGCATCGGTCGCGTGGAAGAATGGACTGACCTTGAGGGTGCCGAAATTGGCGTCGTGCGAAACCACCTCGAAACCCGCCCGCCCGGGGTTCTGAACCCGCCGTAGGGCGGTGAACCAAACCGTGGGGGCGAGTTCACGCATCCCGCGCTGGAACGGCTCCAGTTTCATGCGGGCGCTAAACCGGCGCAGCGCCTCCTCATCGCTGGGCGTCGGCACCGGACCGTCGATCGCGTCGCGGTGGGCCGCGGTGAGGCGCGGCAGGTAGGGTTTGAGGTTCAGGCGGAGTTTTTGACATAGCTCCTCGGCATGGCGGTAGGTCGCGGGGCGGTTGTAACCGTGGTCGACCCAAAGGACTGGGATATCGGGCTGTTCCCGAACCACCAGGTGAAGAAGAGCTGCCTCGTAAGGGCGAAAGTTAGTCGAAACGACTGCCTTGCCCCCAGCCTGTAGCAGCGCCCGCTGAACGATCTCCCGCGGGGACAGGTTATCGAGTTTCCCTAGGGACAGGTTGTTGAATTGAGGCTGAAAACTCGGCCCATCAGCCACTGGAGGTACAGGCGATACGGGCGCAAAGGCGGATTCGGAAGGGACGGCCATGGCGGGGCGATACTCAGAAATTTGTTGTTGAGGAGTTTCCGGGATGTTCAACTAAGCTCGTAAACATGACTAAAGAACTCACCTCAACCTACCGCCCCACTCCCCGCAAGTTAAATTAGTTCTTTAGTCGTTCACTACGGTATGTCTTTTACCCGTCTCGCGGCACAACGATCAGGCCCGTTCGAATCCGGAGCCTGTCCCTCGGGTTTTCCCTCCGGCCCAGGCCAAATCGGCCGCGTCTTTCTCGTCGGCGCCGGCCCCGGCGCCGCGGACCTTCTGACCCTTCGCGCCCTCCGCCTCATCCGCGAGGCCGATGTGCTCGTTCATGACCACTTGGTTTCACCGGAAATCCTCAACCTCGCTCCCGCGTCAGCGCGCCGCATTTACGTCGGAAAACAAGGTGGCGGATTTTGCAGCCCGCAGCGTGATATCGAATCCCTCTTGATCGCAGAAGCCCGCGCCGGCCATGACGTCATCCGACTCAAGGGCGGCGATCCCTTCATCTTCGGCCGGGGCGGCGAGGAGGCCGAGGCCCTCGCGGCGGCGGGCATCGAGTTTGAGGTTGTTCCAGGTGTCACCGCCGGGCTCGCCGCGGCGGCGGCTACGCTCACTCCCCTCACCCAACGCGGCGTGGCTTCCGCGGTCGTGTTCCTGACTGGACACGAGGACCCGTCGAAACCGGAAGGCGCGATTCGCTGGGAAGACTACGGCGGCCTCGGAGCCACGCTGTGCGTCTACATGGGGATGAAAAACCTCGAGACGATCCTGCGGCGTTTGCAGGCGGGAGGACTTTCCGCCGACACCCCGGCCGCTGTCATTCAAAACGCCACCACCAACCGCCAAACCCAGTTCGTCTCCACCGCCGGACGCCTCGCTTTGGAATCGGAACGCGCCGGTTTCGGAGCACCTTCCATCGTCATCATTGGCGAGGCCGTCCGTACGCCAACCCGGCTGGCGTCTCTCGCCGCCCAAGCCGTCGAACGCGACCTCGCCACGCTGACCGGATGATCATCGCACTGATCGACAACGGCTCCCTCGAGGCCGCCGCCCACCTGCGGCTGCGCGCCCTCGCGTCCGCTTTGTCAGATCAAACCGGCGCATCGGTGCATGCCCTATCGTGGAAACACAGCGATCGAGTGCCCGCTGCCTCCCTCGACGGTAAGCCGGGCGAGACCCTCGCCCCGTTCGTCCGCCGCCACGCGGCCGCCGGCGAACGCGCCTTTCTTTTCGTTCCCTTCTTTATCAGCCCGCAGGGCGCGATCGGCTCCGCGCTGCGCCGGGACCTCGAGTTGCTCCAAACGGAGACCGGCGGATTCGATTTCAACTTCACCACCGGCCTCTCGGACAGCGGTGCGCTCGCGACGATCATCGCCGAGCGCGTGCGCGAAGTCTCACCCGCGACGACTCCGAATGCGCCCGTCGTGCTCGTCGACCATGGTGGACCCTCCTCGGCTTCGGCGGGACTCCGGGATCGGTTGGCCGCCGAAGCCGCGGCGCTTCTGAGCCGGCCGGTGCATCCATGCTCGATGGAAGGCGAACATCCTCCCCTGCTCGCAGATCTCTTGTCGGCTCCGGATTTCGCGAACCGCGACGTCATCGTGGCGCAACTCTTCCTCTCCCCGGGTCGCCACGCGGGCCCCGGAGGTGACATCGAGGAAATTTGCCGTGCCTCCCCGGCCCGTTGCCACCGCACCGCGCTCGTGGGTGACCACCCGCGCGCCGCCGCCATCCTTTCCGCCGCCATCCAGCGGGCGCTTTCATCAACCATCCACTGACCTCCTTCCTCGTCATGTCATCCGAAGCCACCACCTCGACCGCCAAGCCGCTCCATAAGAACGAGCACCTCAAGTCCACCAGCAATTTCCTGCGCGGAAACATCCTCCGCGACCTCGCCGACCACAGCACCGGCAGCATCACCGAGGAGAGCGCGCAACTGACGAAATTCCACGGCATCTACGCGCAGGACGACCGCGACCTCCGCAACGAGCGCCGCCGCGAGGGCAAGGAGAAGGCGTTCTCCTTCATGGCTCGCGTGCGCGTACCCGGCGGTGTCTGCAGCCCGGGCCAATGGCTCGCGCTCGACGCCCTCGCCGGCACCCACGCCAACCACACCCTCAAGCTCACCACCCGCCAGGCATTCCAGTTCCACGGCGTCCTGAAGGGCGACCTCTGGCGCACCATCAACGGCATCAACCGCGCGCTGCTCGATACCATCGCCGCGTGCGGCGACGTGAACCGAAACGTGATGTGCAACCCCAACCCCGCACAGTCCGCCCTGCACGCCGAGGTCTACGCCACCGCGCGTGCGATCAGCGAACATCTGCTGCCTCGGGCGCGCGCCTACCACGAGCTCTGGGTCGGCGAGGAACTGGTCGGCGGCGGGGAGCCGGAATCGGAACCGATCTACGGCGCCACCTATCTCCCGCGGAAATTCAAGATCGGCATCGCGGTGCCGCCGAGCAACGACGTCGACGTCTTCTCGCAGGACCTCGGCTACATCGCCGTCATCGACGCCGCCGGACGCCTCGCCGGCTTCAATGTCACCGTCGGCGGCGGCCTCGGGATGTCGCACAACCAGATCGAGACTTACCCGCGGATCGGCGACGTGCTCGGTTTCTGCACGCCGGATCAGGCGGTCGCGGTGGCCGAACAGGTCGTAACCGTGCAACGCGACTTCGGGGACCGCACCGATCGCAAGCACGCCCGCCTCAAGTACACGATCGCCGACCGCGGGCTGACCTGGTTCCGTGGCGAAGTCGAGAAGCGCCTCGGTTTCACCCTCGGCGAATCCCGGCCGTTCACCTTCACTTCGAACGGAGACCGCTACGGCTGGACCGAGAGCCACGACGGCCGCTCCCACTTCACGCTCTTCATCCAAAGCGGCCGCGTGAAGGACGAGCCCGGCTACGCGCTGCGCTCCGCCCTGCGTGAGATCGCCCTCGTGCACCAAGGCGACTTCCGCCTCACCGCGAACCAGAATCTCATCATCGCGAACGTCTCACCCGAGAATCGTCCGCGCATCGAGGCACTCCTTCGCCGTCACCGGCTCGACTCCGCCAACGAAGCCTCCGGCCTCAAGCTCAACGCGCTTTCCTGCGTCGCGCTGCCGACGTGCGGCCTCGCCCTCGCCGAAAGCGAGCGCTACCTGCCGGAAATCGTCGCCGAATTGGAGCGCGAGTTCGCCGAAGTGGGCCT
>JAURJO010000540.1 GCA_030832235.1 Verrucomicrobiota bacterium | reverse complement strand
GGCGGCCGCGGCTACACCAGAAGCCTGTCGGCCGGAAGAAACGTACCGACTTTCGTCAGCCAACACGCGCGGTGTATGCGAGGGTGTTTACCCCCCGCAGCCTTGGCGAAGGCGGGGGCACCACCTCGGTTTCGTGGCTTTCGTACCTTTCGTGGTGGCCCGGTCTTGCGTCTCCTCGCGGCCGTTTCCGGCACTCGAAGCACAACAGCTCGGGCACACTCAGCGAACCTCTTGAAAGTCCGAACTCACCGTCAGGCCCGCGGCGCGGACGTTCATGAACCATGCGGCGGTTCCGGACGGCAGCGTCGCGGTCACGCGCCACGTGGCGCCCTCGCGGATCAGGCTCGCCGGGGTTTCCGTCCAAGTCCGGTTCCCGGTGAATCCGCGGTCCGCGGTGCTCACGAGCACGGCAGACTCCAGCGTTCGCGCCGTGGCGAATCCAACGCCGACCGCGGATCCCTCACGCGTCACCGCCTGCGACACACACCACGGCCGCCCCTCGCGAACGATGCTTTCGGCGAAGGCGTAGCCGTCGGGCGGATTCCAGCCGGCAGGATGGCTATGGCGCATGCCGGGGATCAGCGAAACCATCCGCGGCCCCGGCGCGGCACGGTAGGTTTCGGCCTGGCAATCGAGCGGGAAGTGCGAGTCCCCCGGCCACGAAAGCCAGAGCACGGGGAGATTCGCCCGCTGGATTCGCACCATCGGATCCCACACCTCGCGGTATAGGGCGCTGGCGCCGAGCGCGCGACCCCATTGGTTCTCCGCGTCCGCGAGGTGCCCGCAGCCGTAGATCGGCACCGCGAACGCGAAGCGCGCATCAATGCCGATGACGGTGCTCGTGATCACCCCGCCCCACGAGATGCCCGAGACGCCGATCCTCGCCGCATCGACCTCCGGGAGGGAGCGCAGCAGCGAATGGGCGCGGATCGTCGCGGCCACCGCGTGGTACATGAACTGGTCCACCAGCGGCTCGGCCGAGTCGGCGTAAATTCCTTCGCGCGCTGGACCACCGTCGGGATGCCGCAGCCATTGCGAGCCCCCCTTGGGTGCGCCCTCGGCGCGGCGGTCGGTCTGACCCTCGGTCGCGATCGAGATCGCCGCGAAGCCGCGCTCGTTCCACTTCGCCACCCACTCTTTGAATGCGGTCCCGCCGCCGCCGTGCACCAGCACGACGCCCGGCACCTTTCCGCCGCCCGCCGACTCCGGCACGCCGAGCCACGCGAAGACCCGCGTCGGCCGGCCGCGCCACGGCACCGACTCGAAAAACACCGGCCGCATCCGACCTTCCGGCGTGAACCCCCCGGCCGGCGCGTAAGCCGGCGGCGAGGTGGCCTCCCCGAGTGCCAGCACCCGGGCGCGCAGGGCGTCGAAATCCGATGCAGGCGCCGCCAAAAGAAACGCGGAACCAAGAAACAACAGACAGGTGGAAAGCCTTCCGATCATGCCCGAAGGCTTGGCGAAACTTCCGCTGACGCGAGCCCGCGACACGGTTGCCCCCCCCGGCACCCTCGAGTTTTCCTGCCGGAGATGCCACTCGCCGTCCGAATCTCGCCGCGATTCCCGCTCCAGCTGAGGATGCTGGTGTTCGTTACCTCTCTGGCGGCCGGACTCGCCGCGGCGGAATCGCCGCCCGTGGTCCTCGCGGGCTGGGACCGGGTGCCGCTCTACGTACATTTCGGCAAGCGCGCCGGCGAACTGACCTCCACGGAACTCGATTTCCTGGCGGCCAACGCCCCGGTTGTCGCGCTGGAGAAAAGCCACGGCGCCGCCCAGCACGGCAGCACCGAGGCCGGTATCGCCGCGACGGCGCGTGAGCTGAGGCGGCGCAACCCGGGCATCCGGGTGCTGTTCTACCTGAACGCTTTTATCAATTGGCCCGGCTACGCGGCGCACCGCACGTACCGCGACGAATGGACGCTGCGCGACGCCCGCGGAGAGATCGTGCGACATCCCTCGGGCACGCCGCGGCCCGATCCGTCACAGGCTGCGTTCCGCGAATGGTGGGCCGACGTCGTGGCCGGCGCCCACCGCGACGCGCCGCTCGAAGGCCTGTTCGCCGATGCCCTGCCGCAGGCGCTCTCTCCCGGCCTCGCGCGACAGGTCGGTGCGGAAAAGGCGCGCGCCGTCGTGGCCGGCCTGCGCGAGATGCTGGCCCTCACGAAGTCGCGTCTCGGTCCCGGAAAGATCATCGTTGTGAACGGAACGCGCACCACCGACTTCCGCGAGATCCTCGACTGGGAAGGTATCGATGGAGTGATGATCGAGCACTTCGCCGCCTTCGGAAAGGACGCGCCCGCCGACATCAAGGCCGACCTCGACACGCTCGCGCTCGCCGCCGCCCGAGGAAAGTTTGCCGTGCTCAAGGGCTGGCCGGGCTTCAATTGGCTCGACCGCGAGATGATGGCGCGGCCGCGGTCCGAGTTGCTCGCGCTGGCGCGTGAGCGAGTAACTTTTCCCCTCGCGTGCTTCCTCATCGCGGCGCAGCCCGGATCGCTTTTCGCCTACTCGTGGGGTTACACGGCCGACCACGGCATGCTCGAGCCCTACGCCGAGTTTTCCCGAAAGCTCGGTCCACCCACCGGCGCCGCGCGCTGGGAGGGCCTCTCCGCCAGCCGTGATTTCGCGCACGCCTCAGTGCGCGTCGATCTGGCGAGCCGCACGGCGCAAATCGACTGGAAGTGAAAGGCCGCGACGAGGCCGATGCGGCCCGATAGTCGAACTCGAGCCAACGAAGCCAGGGAACCACGATAGGGCCCGAAGGTAGCCGAATGGACTACGTTCAATATCGGCCCTTGCGACTCTTGAGCCTTTTCGCGGCCAACCGGGCTGATGGCCGCAAAGAGGCGCACGAGGCACAAGGCGGGTTCAATCCACCAACCCGGGTTCAACCACGGATGGACGCGGATTCACACGGATGATTCCGCGCGTTTGCCGTGCGCAGGCCGTTCCTGTGTTGCCTCCGTTAGCTCCTGTCGCGCCGGCCTCGAGTTTATCCGCCTGAACTGGGAAGTCTGCGGCCAATAATCAGCCGCCTTCGCAACAGCCTTCGGCCGTCGCGGTTTCAGCATGGTCCGCGGCGGGCGGCCGCGGCTACACCAGAAGCCTGTCGGCCGGAAGAAACGTACCGACTTTCGTCAGCCAACACGCGCGGTGTATGCGAGGGTGTTTACCCCCCGCAGCCTTGGCGAAGGCGGGGGC
>JAURJO010000539.1 GCA_030832235.1 Verrucomicrobiota bacterium | reverse complement strand
CTCAGGATCACCCTGCCAACCGCCGCCTACCTTCTCGCCCTGAAGCTCCGGGCGTGCCGTTCCCCTCTCCCCGGCTTTGCCGGTGACGAGGAAGACATCCGGTTCCTGTTACGGCGCCTGCGTCCGAAATCGTATGATCAGGTGGCGGCCGGCTTTGAGCGGTTTTTTCCCGGCGAAACACCTGATGAGCGCGCCGAAGCGCTGGTGCGCCGGGTCTTGCGGGAGGTCCCCCGGTGAACTCCCGGCCCGCCACCGTGCGCGAGGTCGCGCTGCAGGCCGAGACCCTCCGCGACTTCGGCCACCTCTGCCAGGATTGGCTGCACACGCTGCGGAAGGTTTCGTCGCGAAATGCCGCCGCTGCGGCGATCCACGCCGAGCCACCGCTCTTGCGAGCCCGCTTCTCCCAAGGAGAAGTCGCCGACGCCTGGCTCGCGGCGATGGCCGAATTGATCGCCCAGCGCTGCCGGATTGAGGTTCCGGTGTGGGCGAGAAGCCCGAAACGGATTCTCCGCCACCCCTGGTTCGCCGAGGAAAAATCCGGGCCGGAAGCGCGTATCATCGCGCTCCGCGACAGTCCTTCGGCTTTCAAGAAACGAAATCTCTACGCGGCCGCCGTCGATCTGCCCCTCCGGCTCCGCGCCGGCCGGCCGAAGCACACGCCGGAACAACTGCGACAAGCTAACGCCAAGCGCCAGCGTCGCTTCCGCGAGCGCCGAGCCCTTGAGCTCGAACTGCTCCGCGGCGCCTTCCGCGCGCTGTAGGCTCGTGGACGCACATGTGTTCCGCGTCTCATTGGACCCACGCCGGATTCGTAGCTTCCGTGCCTTTCGCGGTTCCCCTCTCGGCTTGTCCCGTTTCCGCGTCTTCCGAGTGTTCCGTGGGCAAAACTTGCCTTGAGCCCTCCGGGTCCTCCCGTGCTCTCCGCGTCACCTGCTTGGAACCCGCTCCAAGCGCGACGTGACGCGCCTCAGTAGGTGAGCTTCACGCCCATCGCGTAGAGCGTGCCCTGCCTCTGGGCGTTGTACTTCAGACCGCCCTCGCGCACGAACGTCTGCGCGAACTCGTTCGTGAGGTTCATCACCTCAAGGTAGAGCTCGGCGCGGCGGTTGATCCGGTACTGGCCCTTGAAGTCCACGATCAAGCGCGGGTCGCTGAACACCGCCGCGTTGCCGTCCCCGCTGCGGTAGTAGCGGTCGTTCCAGTTCGCCAGCAGGCGCAGCTGCGCACCGAAGCCGACGTACGAGAGACCCGCGTTCGCGGCGCGCGGACGCTGGTTGGCGAGACGGTTCTGCACCGTCACGCCGCCGAAGTCCCCCTCGGCCTGCGTGTACGTGAAGTTGGCGAACGAACCGAACCCGCGCCAGAAGCCGGGCAGGAAGGTGTACTGCTGCTGATAACTCACCTCGACGCCACGGATCCGCGCGCTACCGGCGTTCTGCGTCTGCCGCAGCGTGTAACCGGCGAACTGGCCCTCAAAACCGTTGTCGCTGCCGGTCGCCACGATGCCATCAACGGAACGCGTGTAGTTGCTGATCCGCTTCAGGAACGCACTCACCTCGAACAACCCCACCGGCTCGAAATAACGCTGCACCGCCGCCTCGAAGTTATCGGAGGTATAGGGACGCAGGTCCGGGTTTCCGGTGGTGATGAGGCGCGAGTCGTCGTTCACGTTCGTCATCGGCAGGAGGCTCGCAACGGGCGGCCGCGTGATCGATTTGTTGTAACTCGCGCGCAACTGCAGCCGCGGCCGCGGCTCCGCGACCACGTGCAAGCCCGGGAACACGTTGGCGTAGTCGCCGCGGGTGGTGAACTTGCCGGCCGCAAACTGCGCCAGAGCGCGCGCGGCGTTCGCGGCGGGCGGCAGGCTGGTCACCGAAGTAGTGCCGGCCGAGGCCGAGGTCTTGCGGCGATAGGCCGTGCCTTCGTTCTCCGTCCGCTCCACGCGCACGCCCGCCAATACACGCACCGGCCCGAGTTTCATCCCGCCCATTCCGTACGCGGCGCCGATCGTCTCGATGAAACTGGCGTCGCCCTGCAGCGAGCTCGTCACGCTGTTGTAGGCGTCGGCCGAGCTCTGGGTCCAAAGATCCGCCCGCTCGGTGATGTCAGCCGCCCCGCCGGCCCCGGGAGCCAGCAGGAACGGATAAGGGCCGTAATTGCCGGACGCCTGGACGAACTGAGCTCCGAGGAACGTCCCGATACCGCGCGGCCCCGTGTAGGTGTAGTTCTGCACGTCGGTGTTCTGGCTGCGCCAATCGCGCTCCCACCGCGCGCCGGCCTTCCAGTAAAGCGGCAGCGCAGTCGCGAGGTTGCGGCGGAAATCGAGCCGCAGCCCGGCCCGCTCGTTCGGCGCGCGGTAGCTGCGCCGGATGTACGTGCGCGGGGTGTAGTTCGCCGGATCGTAGATCGACGGTCCCGCCGTCTGGCGAAAGGCCGGGTACCACGCGGGCTGGTCGCGGCGGTCGATCTCCCAGCCGATGCCGGTGACGTTTGCCGTGAGATCGGCATTGATCGGGTACCACGTCGTCGCGCGTGAGTAGTTGGCATCGAAGGTGAACAGCCCTGCGCCGCCCGCGAGCCGGTGCTCGAGGCCGCCGGAAACGGCGTACGTCGAGGCCTTCTTGCGCGACTGTCCCGAGAAGACTTCCGAGACCGAACCCGCGATCGGCAGCGCGCGCTGGAAATCGTAGTTACTGCCGGGCTCGAAGCTCGCCGCCGCCGCGGTGGTCGAGGTCGACTGCCGGTATATCTTCGAGGTCTCCGGGGTGACGTTCAGGTTGAGCGTGTTGCGCCAGTAGAGCGCCGTGCGCTCGCCCAGCTTGTAGTCGAGGTTGAGCCCGACGTTCTGCTTGTGCGTCGGCGCGTAGGTCTCGCCCGAACCCATGGCGCGCAGCAAAGGCGTGGTGAGGCCATTGGTCGCCGTCGGCAGCACATGCCCCGCGCCCGCCGCCGCCGCGCCGATGCCTCCGACCGCGTCGGTCAGCGTCGGCGCCGAGCGGTGGCTCACGTTGAACGCCACGCCGAGGTTGCGCCGGCCACCGAACACATCGAGCACGTCGGAATAGTTGAGCGTCACCAGATCGAGCCGCGCCGGATCCTTCGACGGGCTCTTGCTGGAATAAAGATCGGTCCAGCGCGTGCCGACCGTGAGATCGACACGCCGTCCGCGGCGGTCGAAGCCGCGCCGCGAGACCAGGTTCAGGTAACCGGCGATGGCGTTGGCCGGCATGTCAGGCGTCGGCGCGCGCACAACCTCCGCCGTCTCGATGTTGCCGGTGTCCAGCGCGGTGAGCTGGAAGTCGCGGCTCGACGAGGTGCCGACCGACGAGGCGAGGCTGTTGCCGTCGGTCATCAATGAGATGAAGCTTGTGCCCATCCCGCGCAGGAAGATCTCCACGGCCTCGCCCGAGGTGTAGTTCACCGCCACGCCGGGCAGGCGCATCAGCAGCTCGCCGGGATTGGCCGCGGGGTTGCCGAACGAATCCGTCGCCGCGACCGTCTTCGCGTTCTCCGCCTGGCTCTGCCGCTGGATCGCGAGCGCCTGCCCCTCGCGCAGTCCGCTCACCGTGAATTTATCGAGCCGATAGACCGGCGAGGTCAGCGCCACGTCCACCCGCACCTGCCCGCCCGGCGGCACGTTCACCGCCTGCCGCCACGGTTCCAAACCCGAGAAGGAAACGACCAGCGTCGCCGGACCCGCGGGCGTGACCAGCATGAATGTCCCGTCGCGCTCACTTTCGGTCTCCGCCGCGGCGCCCTCGACCCGCACGCGCGCACCAGCGAGCAGGTCGCCGGTCGCCTGGTTGGTAACGATCCCGCTTACCACGCCGCGCGGCTCCGCGGCACGCTGGACCGTGAACCCGAGGAAAACCAGAATCACGAAAAGGAATCGGTGAACCGTGATACGCATGAGTGAGCGGGGTTGGGAACCAAAGCACACGGCCACGTGGCGGTGCGATAAACCCAAATCCACATCGGATTCATCGCTCTCGCGGTTGCCGACGGTGGCGTAGACCAACACGCTCCGCGCCATGCCCCGCCCCGCCTCCGCCGCCCGTCTCGTTTTCCACAATGGTGTCGTCGTGCTGCCCGACCGTCAGCTGGAGGACGCCTTCGTCGAATGCGCCGGTGGACGGATCCGCCGCATCAGTCGCGGGCAGCCGCCGAAAAACGCGGAAATCGTCGATGCCCGCGGCGGCTACATCACGCCCGGGTTCGTCGACATCCACGTCCACGGCGGCGAAGGGGCCGACTTCATGGACGGCGATCCGGAGGCGGTGCGGACCGCTTGCCGCGCCCACGCGCGGCACGGCACCACGACGATTTTCCCCACGACCACCACCGGCTCTGAGGCCCGCATCGCCGCCATGTTGCGCGCCTGCGCGGAGGTTAAGGAAGCGGACTCGGTCGACGACGGCGCGCGGATCGAAGGCGTGCATTTCTACGGGCCTTACTTCGCGGCCGACAAGGTGGGCTGCCACCCGGCGGAAGGACGCCGCGATCCCGACGCCCGCGAGTACCGCCGGCACTTCGCCACCGGCATCATCCGCATCGCGACCTGCGCGGCGGAACTGCCGGGTGCGGAGGCTTTTTACCGGACGGCACGCCGGCTCGGTTGCCTCGTGACCTGCGGGCACTCCAACGCCACGTGGGCCGAAATGGACCGCGCGTTCCGCGCCGGCATGCGGCACGTCGATCACTTCTGGTGCGCGATGAGCTCGGTGGCGTCACTGCGCCAGCGCTGCGGCACACCGATGCAGGCGAGCATGGAGCAATTCGTGCTCGCGCGGCCGGAGATGAGCACGGAGGTGATCGCCGACGGATATCATCTGTCGCCGGAGTTGCTGGAGTTCGCCTGGCGCCAGCTCGGCCCGCGGCGCCTGTGCCTTGTGACCGACGCGAACCGCGCGCTGGACCAGCCGCCCGGCCGTTACCGCTTCGGCTGCGTCGAGGACGGCGAGTGGATCGAAAGTGACGGCAAGGTCGGCTTCGTGCCCGGGGGCGGCGCCCTCGCGAGCTCCGTCGTCGGCCTCGATACGATGGTGCGCAACATGCGCGCGCTGACGCCCGCTCCGCTCGCGGAGGTGATCCGCATGGCGAGCCTCACGCCGGCCGAGCGCGCCGGCATCGCCGACGAGACCGGCAGCCTCACGCCCGGCAAACGCGCCGACATCGTCGTCCTCGACCGCCGGCTGCGCGTGCGAAGGGTGTTCATCGGCGGCGAGGAATTCACCAGCTGAGGCCCGCGGCGCATTTGCCCGCCCGAACCCGCGCCGCATCGTAACCGCCATGACGCCCCCGCGCCCCGGACGATCCAGGCTCATCGCGCCGGCCCTCCTGCTGCTGCCGATGCTGGCGGCCGGCCCCGCTTGCGCCAACATCGGTCAGAGTAACCCGCCCGCCGGACTGGGAGCCG